>JALYYE010000367.1 GCA_030946735.1 Candidatus Dormiibacterota bacterium | reverse complement strand
TCGCCAGCTTCCCCAGCCTCAACGCGATCAGGCAGGTGCGCAGCGCCTGCTCCAGCGGCTGGCCCATCCCCAGGTCGGTCGCCAGCGAGAGCGCCGCCATCAGCTCGGCCAACCGGAGGCCGCCAGCGCCACTCGCCTGCCGTTCCATGTCCGGAGGTTAGCTGGAAAGCCGCCGCTCCGACGAAGGCCTTCGTCAGGCTTGCGCGGCCTGGCAACGATGAGGCAGCGATGCTGAGCTCATACCTCTTGGCTCACCAGGGTTGCGCTTCAGCGGCCGCCATCAAGGCGGGAGCGCTGGCCGGTTGTTAAGAGGCAAAGAAGAGTTCGTCTTGTGTCTCGATCATCGCGCCTCATCCAGATGATCGTGTGACTGGACGAAACCTTCATCGGTTCTTAACGTCGCGAAAGCTCCGGGGGCTCGACTAGCTCCCGGCCGACAGTTACGAAACTCTGGACTGCCCGACGAGCGGTCGGGGCTGAACTGGGCCCGGCCGCCCTCTGCGCCTCACGGTTCGGGACCGTGAGGCCCCGGGTTCAAATCCCGGGCCCCCGACCAAAATCCGAATACGATCCAGGCGTCACGTCTGGAGCTGCGAGGGTGCCGGATCACCGCCGTATCACAATTTCCCCGCAGTTACGCAAAACCGCGCGTCTGACTGCTTGAGTCGCTGGGGCTACTCCATGCATCGTCGCCGGCCACGCCCCCCAACTAGACGTGTCTGGGCTGATCCTCGGAGGCCTCGATCGAGAGCCCGGCGACCGCAGGTATCCGGACGACTCGCAGCGGTCGGTGGCGGGTTGCGCGACTACCGGCCATGCCTTAACTTTCGCCCATGGTGGGCGCAGAGCCGCTTGGACGTGCTGACGAGCTGGGCGGCCTTCGTGCCTTCCTCGAGTCGGGTGCCGACCGAGCGCGAGCGCTGCTGCTGGAAGGTGAGCCGGGGATAGGCAAGACCATCCTGTGGAAGGCGGCTCTCGAGCTCGCGGCCCAGCACGGGTACCGAATCCTTGCCGCGACGCCGACCGAGGCCGATGCCGGTCTGCCGTTCGGCGTCCTCGGTGATCTCCTCGACCCTCCGCCCGAACAAGCGATCACCTTGCTGTCAGAGCCGCTTCGGACGGCTCTGGAAATAGCGCTCTTTCGGGCCCCCACGACGGAGAGCCCGACAGATCAACTCGCGGTGAACACGGCATTTCTTCGGTTGTTGCGGCAGCTGACGAGCGAGGGCGACGTGCTCATTGCGATCGACGACGTCCAGTGGGTGGACGCGCCCTCGATGCGAGTCCTAGCTTTCGCGCTCCATCGCTTGCAGCACGAGCGAGTCAAATTCATGGGAACCGCGCGGCTTCCTGACGTCGGCGATCGCGTGCAGACACTTCGGAAAGCCATCCCTGACGAGGACTTTCGCCGGTTGGGCTTACGCGAGTTGCCGCTGAACGTAATCGACGATCTGTTGCTCTACAAGCTGGACCGCGCGCTGCGCAGGTCAGAGCTGGACAAAGTGTATTCAGCATCGCGCGGTAATCCGTACTTCGCGATCGAGATCGGGCGGTTTATCGTCGAACGCCGCGAGGACCTCATGGCCGGTGTGCCGGTGCCAATGCCAGCCAGCCTGATGGAGGCTCTTAAAGGCCGAGTGGCGGGCCTCCCCACCGGGACGCGTCACCTTCTCGTCGCGGTCGCGGCAATCTCTCGTCCTGATGAGAATCTTCTGCGGAAGCTCGACCCCGCGGCTGCGCGGGTCCTCGAGCCCGCGCTGCGGGCGAGCGTGCTCGAGAGAGTCAATGGGAGGCTGCTGTTCGCCCATCCGCTCCTTGCGTCAGTCGTCTACGCGATGGCGGACGCCCAAACGAAAAGCGGGCTGCATTCTCAGCTTGCCGCGCTGGTCACCGATCCGGAGGAGCGAGCCCGCCATCTGGCGCTTGCGTCGGCGGGACCCGACGCGGCGGTGGCCGACGCGCTGGAACAAGCCGCGCGGTCGGCTGATGCCAGAGGAGCGCCCGATGCCGCAACCGCGCTCGCCCAACAAGCGTGCGACCTGACGCCCGGCGGGATGAACGATGCAATCACTCGCAGACGGATTATCACGGCTGAATACCGGATGCGCGCGGGCGACACTCCGGGCGCGCGAGCGGTCCTTAGGGACATCGTCGATGCGACGCCTGCCGGCCATCGGCCACCGCTGGAGGCGCTGCGGCTTCTTGGCAGCCTCGTCCTCGGCGGTGACGACCTTGCCGAAGCCGAGCGATACCTCCGGGAAGCGCTGGTGCTAGCCGAAGCCGACGTCCTCACCGCCGCCACTGTGGAGCGCGATCTGATCACGATCCTCCTGCAACGCGGGAAGACCAAGGAGGCGCTCGAGCACAGCGCACGGCTCACGGAGCTCGTAAAGACAAGTAGCGATGAGTCGCTCATTGCGTTCGCGCGGCGGTCTCAAGGGATGACTGAGAGCAACTTCGGACCAGTGAGCCCCGAGACTCGCGCGATGGCGGCCAATATGGCTGAAGGCCAGATCACGGCGACTCTTGACGATCAGAGCGGCGGCCTCCATCCGATGATGCTCTGGGGTGCCCTGCTCAAATGGTCGGACGATTTCCCGCACGCTCGCACGCTGTTCAAGCGCGCTCTCGCAGAGACGGAAGGCCGCGACGAGTCGCTGCGCGCTCCGGTGCTCTTTCACCTCGCGGAGCTTGAGTGCTGGTCCGGCGATTGGCTGCTCGCAGCCGTTTACCTGCGTGAGTGCGAGAAGTCCGTCCTCCATACCGGTCAGCGTTCGTACGCGTGCTTGCCGCTGAACGCTCAGGCGATGCTGAACTGCTGCCGCGGTGAGCTGGACGCAGGGCGGGTCGCAGGAGAAGAGGCTCTCGCCACCGCCAGCACCGTCGGCAATGATCCTTACGTATGCCGCGCTCTAGCGACGCTCGGCCAGATCGCCCTGGCCGGCGGCGACGCCCTGGCGGCGAACCAATGGTTCGATCGCCTACGGACCCACCCGAGCCACGTCGGACGCATCCGCACCGAAGGCGATGAGGTCGAGGCACTCGTGTCGACCGGACGGATTGCGGACGCAGAATCGGTTCTCACGCGCTTCGAGGGCTACGACGATCCGTGGGAGCGCGCCATCGGCGCTCGGAGCCGAGCTCTCATCGCAGCGGCACGCGGTGACAGCGAAACGTCGCTGGCCGAGTTCGAGGTCGCCCTCGTCGAGCACGCGCGTTTGGGGATGCCGCTGGAGCGCGCCCGGACTTTGCTGGCTTACGCGGCGGTGCTGCGGCGGACCAAGCAGAAGCGGTCTGCCCGAGAGGCGCTTGAAGAGTCCCTCGCGATCTTTCGCGCTCTTGGCGCCAATGCTTGGCTCAGGCGTGCCCAGGCTGAGCTGACGCGAACCGCTCCGCCCCGCACAGCCGCGGGGGAGCTCACCCCGACCGAGGCGCGCATCGCGGACCTGGTCGCAGCCGGACGCACAAACAAGGAGCTCGCCGCCGAACTGTTCCTCAGCGTCAAGACGATCGAATCGAACCTTTCCCGGGTCTACGAGAAGCTAGGCGTGCGGTCCCGCAGCGAGCTGGTCGCCCGCCTCACGACGTCGCACTGACGATCGCTAAGCGCTGACGGGCCGACGGCTTGCCTGGATGACCTCCATGAGGCTGGTTTGAGGGAGCCACGGATAGCGCTTTCGATTTTCTTCTCCATCCCAGGTCATGTCCGTCGTGTACATCGCGACGCCCGTCTCCATGATTCGGGCCATCGCGGGATTGATTGGCCTGAGCGCGACCGACATGACGCGCATCACCGGGACCGGGAGCCGGCTGACCTTCGCCTTCGTGCCGCCCACACGCTCGAAGATCGCAACCACCTCGTTCAATGACAGGTTCTCCGGGCCGCCCATATCGAGCTCGATGCCGCGAAGCCCTGGATCAGTGATTGCCATCTCAACAGCCTTGCCGACGTCGCGCACCGAGACGAAGTTCATTGGCTTGGTGCCCGGCCCGAGCATCCGAGCCTGCCCGGTTTCGAGGATGGGCTTGCCTACGAGATTTGCCCAGAACTCCATGTACGCGGTCGGGCGGATGATCGTCCAGCTCAGGCCGCTCTGCTTCAGGTACTGCTCGGCGGCGAACTTCGCGCGCGCCATGCTCATCGGATGATTCGGCGTCGCAGGCCGACCTGAGACCAAGATGAAATGCTCGACCCCACCGTGTTTGGCCGCGCCGATGAGGTTCTGGTTGCCGACGCGGTCGGTCGCGTCCGGACTTGACTTCGGATCGTCGAGACCCTGGACGGAGGAGATGACCGTCCTGGCGCCGCTGACGGCCGCGTCAACGGCCCCACGATCGCGAACATCGCCGACCACGAGTTCGACGTTGCTTGGCAAGTGCTTGGCTCGTGATCGATCGCGGGTCAACACACGAACCGGAGTGTTGGCCTGAGTCAAGCGCTCGACGATAACCGTGCCGAGACGGCCGGTGCCCCCTGCTATCAGAACCATCACGAGATCCTCCTTAGGAGTCGCATTTCACTTGAGGCGACGGTACCTGCGCCCTGTGCGGTTGGAATCCGGGAAAACCCTCTCTTGCTCGCTGGCCGTCTTAACCGAAGGGATTTCCCTGATTCCTCGGCTGATGGGATGGCTATTCTACGGTTGATGAAGTTCACCCCGATCGGCGAGATGGACCTGACGTATGTCGCGATCGACTTCGTCGATTTCGGCATGGGCGGGCAATACCACGGAACGATGGAAGGTCAATTGCGGACCGAACGTGTTAGCGGCCGGGTGAAGCTCACGAATATCGCCCAGAAGAGATCGGACAACGTCAACACGCCGACCCTCCGAGGAGTACTCGAGACAGACGACGACGCGCGTGTTTTTGTGGAGATGAACGGTCTTTCCCAGATCGAGGAAGGCGGCCGCGTGTTCATCACGTCATTGACCTTTCGCACAGCGGAGGCCAGATACGAGGGCCTGAATACGCTGTTTGCCGTCGTCGAGGGCGAGCTTCATGGCCGCCCGCGGCCGAATGAGATGCATGCGCGCTGCCGCGTATATGCGTGCGAGGCGACGATCAAGCCAAGTACGGCTGGAGGCTCGGGGTTGCCGGTCGTGATCGGGTACGCAGTGCCAGCCCCGGGCGCTAATGTCGAACTTCGAGCGCCGGCCACCGACACCGAACGTCGAGGTATCGCGCGGGCGGCGGCGTTTCGCCAGCGTTCGTCGAATGGCGACATAGTCATCGTTTATCGCGAGACAGACGGAGCAACCGCTGCTCAACCACCAGTGACGGTCGAGATGCTGATTCGGCAGCGGCCGTCCCAGCGCGGAAGCCTATACCTCATGGCGCTGCCGGTGTTTGCGGGCAAGGCCGCTCGGCTCCACGAGTTTTCGATGGAGCTAAACGGCATCCACTTCACAGAATTCCAGGAGAGCCTTGGCCGGTTCGGTGTCGGCATCACTGTATTCCTGCAGCACGAGGCCGAGGGCGATCTGCTTGTCTTCGCTGTCGAGGGTGATGCACCCGCGACTTGGCTGCAGAGGCTTGGCACGTCCGCGGACCCGTTCGACCGATGGTTCGCGCAGGAGCTCCGCGACCAGAGCGGCGCAATGATCTCCTCGACGCCCCGAGGCGAGAACGAACAGCTGTGGTCGATGGACGGAGCAGCGGCGCTAGCGAGCGAAACCTAAGTTACAGGTCGAGGGGTTTCCCCGATTCCTTCCGGTCGGCCGGCGCTTAGGTTGTCTCACAAATGCATCGAGGAGGAAGCTTGGTGACCTTCATGCCCTGCAAGCTGGCGACGCGCTGGTCCGCGGCCGTAGCCGTCCTCGTGTGCCTCGTCCTCTGTGGCTGTGGGTCATCCCGCGCATCTGCATCCCTGACGGCAGCGCCCCCGACCGCAGCTTCAATTGCGGGTTCGATCGAGCACGGCACGATCACAGTCGGCGGTCGGACGCGCACATACAGGCTCTTCAAGCCTGAGTCGCTCCGCGTCCAGAACTCGACGGCGATGGTCATGCTGTTGCACGCTTGCGACAGCAACGGCGACGAGTTTGCTTCAGTCACGCATTTCGACGACCAGGCCGCCACCGCTGGCATTGTCGCGGTGTATCCCGATGGGTTGGCGAACTTGGGGCCTGGCTTCAACCACTGCTGGAACGAGTTTCTCGACCCCACCATGCCGGATGACTTTACTTTCCTCTCGCAGCTGATCGACCAACTCACCAAGGACCTGCCCATCGACAAGAACAGAATCTTCGTCGCGGGACTCCAGAACGGAGGCCATATGGCCTACACGCTGGCGTGCGCCATGCCCGAGCGAATCGCTGCGATCGCCTCTGTTTCGGGAGGCATGCCGCTCGACGAGCAAAAGGCGTCGATGAGGTGCTCCGACAACAAGCGCGCGAAGCCGGTCTCAATAATGGAGATGCACGGTACGGCGGACAGCTTCATTCCATATGACGGAGGCGGCGTCCTAAACGCGCCGCCGACCCTCGATATCGTGAAATATTGGGCGATGGTCGACGGCTGCAGTGGGGATCCGTCTCTGAACCAGAATGGCATCACGAAAACGACCGTTTGGAAGCGTTGCAGTGGGACCTCCGTCGTGAGGCTCGACACGATTACGGGTGGCCACAACACGTGGTTCGGATCGAGCCTTGATCCCGTTCCGGGGGAGCCGAAGGCGAGCGCCGCAGTCCGGGACTTCTTCAACAGCTTGCACTGAACCGACTTCTTCAGTCACGCATCGGCACATGCGTTGATAAGTTCGATAAACCTGAGCAACTCGGACCGGACGGTCACGTCGCCTACTCTTGAACATCAACCTGGCGCCGTCCGTTCACACCGGACGAGCGTCGGCGGCTAATTGAGCGTACCGAAGAGCTACTTGGGCGGAAAAAGCTGGCTGCGCTGATAGACAAGCACCGAAATGACCCGAACGAGTACCCGCATCGGCTCATTGATCTACATCTGCGTATGCGACGGGCGGAAGAAAACGCGGGCGATCCTCTCGCGGACAACGTCTCGCGCATCGCCGGGACAGAAATCAGCGGGGTGTTGGACGAACTCAAAGCGTGGCGGGATTGCGACGCAACAAGCCATCTTCAACAGCATCTTGCAGCGCTTTGCGAAGGCAGACGTGGACGTTGTGCGCTGTCTTCTCGACGAGCCCGCTCTCTGCGAGCTGCCGATAGAGGCCGCGGATGCGGAGCCGGTCGAGCGCCTGAAGCGGTACGTACCGAGTCGCGAGCCAATGTGGTTATGGATGCTCACGCTGTAGTCGCGTGTCGTGTTGGCACGGATGTCGTTGCGCGCGGCCAGCCAGTCTTCGAGACAAGCCCCGAGAGTGCGCCGGCTTCGCTCGACATGTGTAACGTCGACCACGGCCGCCTGGAGTCGGTTCATCGCTTCCAGAGCCGCGGCTTTCGTCGGGAAACCGCTACCTAAGCGCTGCTTGCGCAAGATCAGGCTGCCACGGCGACGTTCGTCCAGATGAA
>JALYYE010000124.1 GCA_030946735.1 Candidatus Dormiibacterota bacterium | reverse complement strand
AGCGGCTTCTACTTCCCGGTTCGAAGCCTGGGTGCCTTTGTCGCCGGGGTGGGCTCACTGATTCCACTGACGCTCGGCCTTGATGCGATGCGCCAGTTCGTGCTTCCCGGCACGCCCTCATTCATCCCCACAGGATGGGAAGTCCTGGCGCTTGTGGCGCAGGTGCTGCTCTATGGTTTCCTCTCCCAGGTGGCGCTTAGGTATCTCGAACAACGGGCCCGCCACGACGCCCGGCTCATGCTGCGCTCCTCATGAGCGCGGCGATTCGCCAGTGGCGCGGTTTTGCGGCGGCGACGCGCCTTGGATGGGAGATCTCCAGCAACTGGACCCGGCCATTGATGTTCGTCATCTATTCCATGCTGCGGCCCCTCTCGGCGGCGTTCATCCTCGTCGTCATCTACCGCTTCATCAGTGGCGGGAGCCCGGGGACGTCCGCCTACCTCGCCTTCCTGGTGACAGGAGTCGCGTTCTGGTCGTTCGTTCAGTACGGCTTGGCCGGCCTCAGCAACGGCATGGTCGAGGACCGCGGCGAATACAAGATGCTGAAGTACGTCTACACCAGCCCCGCACACTTTTACGTTTATCTACTCGGCCGCGGTCTCGCCCAGCTCGCGAGTGCGGTGGCGTCGGCGCTGATTGTTCTGGTGGTCGCCACGGTCACCTTGCGTCTTCCTATTGATCCGCTTCGTGTCAACTATCCACTGCTCATCGGGGCATCCCTCCTGGCACTGCTGGCCGTTATCGGGATCGCAATGGCCTACGGCATGGTGCTCCTTCACGCGCGCGACGCCCACGGCTACGGCGAGCTAGGCGCCGAGGTGCTCTACGTGATCTCTGGAGCGATCTTCCCGATCAGCGTGCTCCCCGGCGTCCTCGCAACGATCGCGTCGCTCTCGCCGCTTGTCTACTGGATGGAACTGATCCGGCGCAGCCTGCTCGGCCCGAAGGCGATCCGAATGTTTCCCGCCCTATCCGATGCCGACGTCTTCCTGCGTCTGCTCGTGACCACTGCGGCCACGCTCATCCTGGCGCATCTCGTCTTCGGCTGGGCGGACCGAACGGCGCGCCGCAAGGGCCTTATTGACATGGAGACGAACTGGTAGTCGGCCGCCGGCTTAGCTGGTCGGCTCGTCGTTCGTCTTCAGGTCAAGCGCTGCCGAGTTGATGCAGTAGCGCTGACCCGTCGGGTTCGGTCCATCGTCGAACACGTGCCCGAGGTGCGAACCGCAGTTTCGGCAGAGGACCTCCGTGCGACGCATGAAGAAGCTGTTGTCGGAGCGCAGCTCGACATTCTCGGTATTGGCCGGCTCCCAGAAGCTGGGCCAGCCGGTGCCGGATTCGAACTTGGTCTTCGAGCTGAACAGCTCGGCGCCGCACGCGGCGCAGGTGTAGGTGCCGTCAGCCTTGGTGTGGACGTACTTGCCGGTGAACGGCCGCTCGGTGCCCTTCCCGCGGAGGATGTCGTACTGCTCTGGCGTCAGCTCGGCGCGCCACTCTGCGTCGGTTTTCTGGATTTTGGTGCTCACCTCTGGAGTGTACCCAGATCCGTATCAAACGGCACGGGCAAGGTGTGACGCCTGTCATCAGCGCTCCTCGGCAGCAGCCGTATGGTCGTGCTGTCCGAATCACGCAGAAAGGAGAATTCCAATGCAAGCGACCTACAGAGTGCAGCGGCCGTCCGGCGTCCTTTCAGCCCTGATGGTTTTTCTTGCCGCACTGATCCTGGGTGGAGCGGGCGGATACGTCCTCAAGAGCGCCACGGCTATTTCCGTCAGGACGACGACGGTGAAGTCGGTCCCGGCCAGCGTTTCCGCGCCCTCGAGTACTCAGGTGACGACGGATACCTCTGGCGAGGCGCGGCGCCACTTCAAACTGGCGAACTGAGCCAGGCAAGCTTCACGGGGCTGGAGCCCAACTCCGGCCCCGTGCGCGTAGCCGGAACTTTGTGGACCGCCTCCGCTCCGACCTTGGATGTGGCTCAGGCGGGAACGAAACCGACCTGGTGTGGGGATCGCTGATCGTATTCCGCGCTGACACACCGACGAACGCACCGGCGTACGAGTACCACGAGCTCGCTGGTCGGACGGTCTTCTGCAGGGATCGAATTCCCTGACCGTGTGTCACATTTCCGGCTTCTGCGGTGCATACTCGTTGAGGAACGTGAGGCGAACCCTGACTGTCGTCCTGGCGATCGGATTGCTCTCGGCGTGCGCCGGTTTCAACGCCCCGGCCGCGTCCAAGACCGACACCCCCCGGCAGAGCCTTGCCGCGACCGGCAAGGAGATGGCGAAGCTGAAATCGGTTCGCTTCGACGCGAAAGGGACGGTGAGCCTTACCCTGCCCGCGTCGCTTGTCGACCAGTTGCGGGCCAAGGCTGGCTCGCAAGGCAGCTTCCTGAGCAGCAATATGACCGTCGATCTGACCATCAGCGGTGCGGTCAAGAAACCGGATCAGCTGGAGGCGACGATCGCGGCTAAGCTCGGCGGCCTGACGGTAATCACGGAAGTGATCGCGGCTGGTGGCCGGCTCTATGCGAAGGACCCGATGACCGGCAAATGGAAGGCTCTGGGGCAACCCGACCAGGCAGACTCGGCGAAATCGAAAGCGGGGCTGTCGTATCAGGCCCTGATCGATACCGCCAAATCGCTCGCCGAAATCAACGATCAACCCTCGACGATCAATGGTGTCGCCGTCGACCATTATCGGATCGTTCCCGACCTTGTCAGACTCTTTGCGCACGTCACCGCGGGGAGCGCGTCAAAAGAGCCGCAAGCCATGGCGGCGCTCCAGGGTATCTTGCAGAACGCACAGCTGACGGCCGATGTCTGGACAGGCACCTCCGATCATCTGATTCGCCGCGTCAGCTATGACGCGGACGTGACTGCCGATCTGCATGCACTATCCGCGGCCTTCGCCAACGGGACGGGGTCAAATGGCCAATCCCTGCAAATCCCCGCCGGCGGTACGGCGCATTTGACGGCTCACGCCGTGATCAACCTCCACGACTTCAACGGCGCGGTCACCATCAAGGCCCCGACCGTCTCGTCGTAACCGGGCCGGCGCGCCCGAACGCGACCGCGTAACGAAAGAGGCGAGAAAAGTAAAGCCGGCACGGAGCCCGGATATGGCGGCGTTTTGCCAGTGATGGCGGCAAACCTCGACCAACTCCCGGCGGACGGCTCTCAGCGCCTGGTGATCCGCCCTCAGAAGTCATTTGTGATCAACGCCACCGTGGGCTTTGGCGCCATCTTCCTCATCGGTGCCGGGGCCATGCTGATGCGAGGCAGCCTCTCTGCGGCCCTCGTCTGCGTGGGAATCGGCGCGTCATGTATCTGCGCGGTGCTCTACTGGAACCTCTGGGTCGATGCGGAACGAGTGGGAGTCACTTGCTTCCCCTGGGGTGCTTCCTGCCGGCGGGATCAGTTGGGCCGCATGCAAATCGTTTACGCGGGCCGCGGTGGCACTGCCTGTGCGTTCGTTCGCAAAGACGGCCACACCGCCTTCAGGGTGTCCGCGAAACCGTTTGGCACCACTCAGCTCAAGGCTCTGGCCCGCTCTCTGGGGGTGCCGTTTTACGACCTGTTCTCCGTGGGTTCAATCGACATTCAGGACATTCTGAGAGGTCCGTAGGGTTCCGCCGGCGCGGTTGGTGCCGAGGGCCAGAATCGAACTGGCGACACCATGATTTTCAGTCATGTGCTCTACCAACTGAGCTACCTCGGCACGAGGACGTATTCTAGCCGTGGATCCCCGCCGGGTTACAATCGCCGCAAGGAAGGGCTTCTACCATGCGCTTCGTCTATAACGACCCCTACGCGTTGCGCGGCGCCGTCGAGCAGCTGGCCGGCCAGCACCCGACCGGGACACGCCGCGAGCGGGATATCCCGATCCCGGTGGACATCTATCAGGAGGGCAACGAGATCGTGATCGAGGGTGCCCTTGCGGGTGCCGAGCTCAAGGATCTCGAGCTCACCTGTGAGGCGGGCCTGCTGACAGTTTGGGGCTCCGTGGCGCCCGTGGATCGCGACTTCGCCGTCCAGGAGATCCCTCGGGGCACCTTTTCGAGGACGCTCGCCCTCCCGGCGGAGTGTGAGCTCGACAACGCAAAGGCCTCCTTTGAGAACGGCATCATTCGGATCGTCCTGCCTCGCCCGCGCGAACGTGTCGCCCATACGATCAAGGTCGAGAGTGGCAAGTCTGACGCCTCCTCGCGAATCGTCATGGAGAAGCCGGAGGTGCTCGACGCCGTCAAAGGGCAAGGCTACCGCGAAGTGGGCGTCAAGTCGAACCGACGCAAGGCCCGGTCGAAATGATGGCGGCGACCAGCGACAGCGGCGCCCACCAGGAATTGACCAGCGAACTGGCAGCACTCGACCGCCAGCTACGCGACCTTTCGGAACAGTGGGAGACGGTCGAGCGAACGATCACGGAAAAGACCCGTCTCCGCCGGGAGCTGATTGCCCAGCAGGAGGCGACGAATGTCGACCACGCGGAGGAGATCAACCGGCTCCAATCCGACGTCTACGCGCTGCGCGACCGGCTCGACCAGCTGCGGGATTCCCACCTCGACTTCAGCGCGCTCTACCGCATCCTCCAGCAGGCTCGTACTTAGGCGGAAGATTCCTCCTTCGCGGCCTCGGTCTTAGCACGGCGGTCGATCTCGCTGACCACCGCCGGGTCGGCCAGGGTGGTCGTGTCGCCCAGCGGACGGTTCTCCGCCACGTCACGCAGCAGGCGCCGCATGATCTTTCCGGAGCGGGTCTTGGGCAGTTCGGGGGTGAAAACAATGTTGGCGGGTGCGGCGATCTTGCCGATCTTCTTCCCCACGTGGTCGCGCAGTTCCTTTAGCATCTCCGGCGATCCTTCGACGCCGCCCTTGAGAGTGACGAAGGCGACGATCGCCTGACCGGTCTGCGGGTCACTTCGACCGCACACGGCGGCCTCGGCAACGTTCGGATGACTCACCAGGGCGCTTTCCACCTCGATCGTCGAGATCCGGTGAGCGGAGACATTCATGACGTCATCAACCCGCCCCATCAGCCAAAAATCGCCGTCCTCGTCGATCCGAGCCCCATCCCCGGCGAAGTAAACGTCCTTGAACTTGCTCCAGTACGTCTCGACGTACCGGTCGTGATCCCGGAAGAGCCCGCGCAGCATGGCCGGCCAGGGGCCTTTGATCACCAGGTAACCGCCGCCGCCGGGGCCCACCTCTTCCCCCGCATCGTTGTAGACCGCCGCCTGGACGGTGGGAAAGGGCTTGGTCGCGGAGCCGGGCTTGAGCGTTGTCACCGCTGGGAGCGGCGTGATCAGGATCATCCCGGTCTCGGTCTGCCACCAGGTGTCGACAACCGGCGTTCGGCCGTCGCCGATGTTCTCCCGATACCACATCCAGGCCTCCGGATTGATCGGCTCACCCACCGAGCCCAGCAGGCGAAGCGAGCTCAGGTCGTGCTTCTTGGCGTACTCTGGGCCCCATTTCATGTGGGTGCGGATTGCCGTCGGCGCCGTATAGAGAACGTCCACCTTATAGCGCTCGACGATCGACCACCAGCGGTCCTTGTCGGGGAAATCGGGAACACCCTCGTAGATGACGCCGGTCGTGCCGTTGCACAGCGGCCCGTAGACGATATAGCTGTGCCCGGTGACCCAACCGATGTCGGCGGCGCACCAGTACACCGAGTCGGGCTTGATGTCGAAGATGTAATGGTGGGTCGTCGCGGTCCCCACCAGGTAGCCGGCGGTGGTGTGGACGATCCCCTTGGGCTTGGCGGTCGTTCCGCTCGTATAGAGCAGGTAGAGAAGATCCTCGGCATCCATCTCCTCGCAGGGGCAGGACGCCGGGTCCGAGCTGGCGTCCTTGACGACATCCTGCCACCAGACGTCGCGGCCGTCCTTCATCGGGGTGTCCGTCGGCGTCCGGCGCAGCACGACAGCCTTCTTGACCTTGGGTGCCATCTCGAGCGCGGCATCGGCGTTCTTCTTGAGAGGAACGGTGTTGCCCTTGCGCAATCCCTCGTTCTGGGTGATCAGGAACTCGCATTCCATGTCGGTAAGCCGGCCGGCGAGCGCATCGGCGCTGAATCCCCCAAAGACAACCGTGTGGGGAGCCCCCAGCCGGGTGCAGGCGAGCATCGCCACCGGCAGCTCCGGGACCATCCCCATGTAGATGCCCACCGGGGTACCCTTCTTGACCCCGAGCTTCGTGAGCGCATTCGCGAAGCGAACGACGTCGGCCAGGAGGTCTTTGAAGGTGATGGTGCGCTTCTGGTCGACCGGTTCCCCCTCCCAGAAGTAGGCAACCTTATCGCCCCGGCCGGCCTCGACATGCCGGTCGACGCAGTTGTAACAGACGTTCAGCTTGCCGCCGAGGAACCACTTGGCATAGGGCAGCTTCCACTCGAGGACGGTGTCGAAGGGCTTGGACCAGGAGACGCGCTTGAGCGCCTCCTCCTTCCAGAAGTCCTCTAGCGGCTTGGCGTAGATGTCCGGCCTGGCGTTGGCAGCCCTGGCGAACTCGGGGGGCGGCGGGTAGCGTCGCTCCTCCAGCTGCATCGACTCGATGGCATGCGTGCCGGATTGGATCGTCATCGGCTCACCCAACCTCCTTCAAAGGGAATTGCGCGCCTCCGTCCCTCGCTCAGATTACCGCTCCCGCCGCCGGCGGCCTAAAACAGCAGGCTCTGGAATGGGCCGCTGGGTCATTGACACCGCCCTAATTGCCGGCGCTTAATGAGCACTTAGGGACGAATCGCGCCCAAATTCAAGGTCAGGGAGGACCAATGGAAACACGCAATCGGGGTCAAGGGACCCGGGGGGCTATGGATGCCCAGGCGGGCACCCAAGCCGCCCAGGCCCGGGCTTCCCAGTGGGAGGTGCTGGCGGCCTCGCCCGAGTTTCGGCGGCTGATCACGGCGAAGCGTAACTTCATCATTCCGGCTGTGATCTTCTTCCTCGTCTACTACTTCGCACTTCCTCTCGGGAACGGGCTGGCACCCGACCTGATGAATACCAAGATCATCGGCAATATCAACCTGGCGTACCTGTTTGCCCTCTCCGAATTCGTGATGGCCTGGATCCTGGCCGCCGTCTACATCCGGCGGGCAAACCGCATCTTCGATCCGCTGGCAGCGGCCGTCCGGAAATTGGCGGCCCGTATGGGGATCGGGTCATGACCACCACGCTGTGGATCACGGCCGTCATCGTCGCCATCACGCTGGGTATCACCATCTGGGCGGCGCGGCAGACGCGCACGACCGTCCAGTTCTACGCCGCCGGCCGCAAGATCAAGGGCTGGCAAAACGGGCTCGCCATCGCCGGCGATTACATGAGTGCCGCCTCCTTCCTCGGGATCGCGGGGCTGATCGCCTTCAACGGTTATGACGGCTTCATGTACTCCGTCGGCTGGCTGGTCGCCTACCTGACCGTTCTGCTCCTGATCGCGGAGCCGATCCGCAACACGGGCAAGTACACCATGGCCGACGTGCTCTCCTATCGCATGTCAGCCGGGCCGGTCCGCTCCGCCGCCGCCATCTCGACGCTGGCGGTGAGCGGCTTCTACATGATCGCCCAGATGGTCGGCGCCGGCGTCGTACTCCACTTGCTGGTGCCGAAGTTCTCGTTTCAGTTGGCCGTGGTCATCGTCGGCCTGCTGATGATCGGCTACGTCGTGCTCGGCGGTATGATCGCGACCACCTGGGTCCAGATCGTCAAGGCCACCCTCCTCATGGCAGGCGCCATCCTGTTGAGCATCATGGTGCTCAGCCACTTCGGCTTCAACCCACTGCGCTTCTTCGATGCGATTGCCAAGGTCGTTGACAAGAAATCCGCGCTCAACTTCACGCAACCCGGCATCCTGTACCCGCACGGAAAACACGTCAGCCTCGGACCGCTTGTGCTCGACAAGTCAACGATCGAAAACGTGTCGCTCGGCATGGCGCTGATCTTCGGCACGGCGGGCCTGCCGCACATCCTGATGCGCTTCTACACGGTGCCGACCGCCCGCACGGCACGGACCTCGGTTGGGTGGGCCATGGGCCTGATCGGCGCCTTCTACGTGATGACGACGTTCCTGGGGTTCGGCGCCGCCGTGCTCGTCGGCAAGGCGAAGATCGGGAACAGCAACCTCGCCGCACCCAAGCTCGCGGAGTTTCTCGGCGGCGGTCCGAACTCCTTTGGCGGTGAATTGCTCCTCGGGTTCATCTCGGCGGTCGCCTTCGCCACCATCCTGGCCGTCGTCGCAGGCCTGACCCTGGCCGCCTCCAGCGCCTTTGCCCATGACTTCTGGATGAATGTCATCCGTGGCGGCAAGGAAAGCGAGCGGGAACAGGTGACGGTGGCGCGCATCGCCGCCGTTGGGGTCGGCGTCATCGCCGTGCTCGTCGCGATCAACCTGCCGACAGCCAATGCGGCCCAGCTCGTCGCCGCGGCCTTCGCGGTGGCGTCCAGTGGCAACCTGCCGGTCATCCTCTTCACGCTCTTCTGGAAGCGGTTCAATACGGTCGGCGCCGTCTTCGGTCTGATCGGTGGGACGGCCGTGTCGATCCTCCTGATCGTCATCGGACCCGGCCTCAATACGGTGCCGGCGGCGCATCCCGCATTCGCCCTCAGCAACCCGGGCATCGTCAGCATCCCGCTCGGGTT
>JALYYE010000346.1 GCA_030946735.1 Candidatus Dormiibacterota bacterium | reverse complement strand
GCACGTCCATCTGCGACAGGCTGAAGCGAGCCAGCAGCAGGCCGATCGCCCACGGCAGGGTCGGGCTGAACGGCACCAATATCAGCAGGATGTTGCTGGGGATGTGGGTGAAGACCATGGTGCGGATCAGGCCGATGCGGTTGCCGAGGCGCCCGGAGACCTCGTAGGAGATGGCCTGCAGCAGCGCGATCGCCGCCAGGGCCGGACCGAGGACGTTGGCCGGGGCGCCGAAGCGGACGTGCAGCCAGTAGGCGATGACGGCGTTGATCACCAGCCCGCCACCGAGCGCGTCGATGGCGAAGAGCGCGGACAGCGGCGCCAACTTGCGGAGCTGCCCTGCGGAAAAGGCCGCTGCCCGCATGGGAGCCTCGGCGCGTGGGGAGAGGAGCAGGGCGAGCACGGCCGTCAGGAGGCCGATCACCGCATAGACGGCAAAGAGGAGCCGGCCGCGACTGAGGTCAGCCGCCGTCCCGGCGAGCAGCCCACCCGCGGCGGCCGCGAGCCCGCCCGTCAGCGAGTAGCGGGCGAACGCGAGGTTCCGCCCTTGTGGCTCGACCGACTCGGCGAGAGCCGCCTGCTCGATGGCGGCGAACGGCCCGAGGTCGACGCTCGCGGCACCCAGCATTCCGGTGATGGCCGCGAGGCTGAGCAGGAGCGGCGAGTTCCCGAATGCCAGGTCGAACCCGGCGAATGCCATCAGCAAGCCGGCCAGGGCGAGGGTGTTGCGACGGCCGATGTGTGCCGAGAGAGTGGCCGCAATGACCCCGGCGATCGCCGCGCTCAGCAGCCCGATGCTCAGGACGAGGCCGATGACGCTGGCCGTCAGGCCGCGGCGCTCCAGGTGAAGGCCAACAAGGACGGCAGCCATGCCGAAGCCGAAGGCGCGCAGCAATCGCGCGGCGAGGATTAGCGCGAAGTCGCGTGAGAAAGCCGGCATGGCCTGAGTATGAACTCGCCCGACATCAGGTTCAGCCGATAACATTGGGTCCCCAGGAGGGGTGACTTTTGGCGCAAGCCCTCGCCGTGGAGACCCACGGCCTTACCAAGCGATATACGACCGGCGTGCTCGCCGTGAACAACCTCGACCTTCGAGTGAGGGCCGGGGAGGTTTACGGCTTCCTCGGGCCGAACGGCGCGGGCAAAACGACGACCTTGCGGCTCCTATCGGGGCTGCTTCATCCGACGTCCGGCACAGCCGTTGTTGCGGGCGCAGCCCCGGGGAGTCCCGCGAGCCTGGCTCGCATGGGTGCGATGGTCGAGACGCCGGCGTTCTACCCCTACCTCTCCGGACGCGACAACCTGCGGGTGGTGGCGCGCTATGCCAGTGTCCCGGCATCGCGGATCGAGCCCGTCCTGAAACTGGTCGACTTGACCGACCGGGCGCGCTACAAATTCAAGACTTACTCGACCGGAATGAAGCAGCGGCTCGGTGTCGCGGCGGCGCTGCTCAAGGGTCCTGATCTCTTGATCTTGGACGAACCAACCAGCGGCCTCGACCCGCAGGGCACGATCGAGATGCGGGCGCTGATCAAGGAGTTGAGGCAAGGCGGGCGTACCGTCCTCCTGTCCAGCCACCTTTTGAACGAGGTCGAGTTGACCTGCGACCGAGTAGGCGTGATCGCGAAAGGCAAGCTCGTCGCCGAGGGCACCGTGGATGAGCTTCGGGCCCGCAGTGGCGGGAGCTAGGCGGCTTTCGATGGGCGGTTCAAGAGCAGCCAGTACATCACGAGGTTACGGGCCGACTCCTTGAGCTGATCGAAATCGACCGGCCTGACGATGTAGCTATTGACGCCCAACCGGTTGCTTGATCCGCCTGAATATTTCCAGGCCGTCCGCTCTTAACCTCCTCTCACTGGCGATTCAGGGTCGTTTTAACTTCCCATGGGAGCATTCATGACATCGCTGCTAGCAAGTTGGCCCGCACCATGGCGCTCCCCTTGATGGCCCTGCTGCTGGCAACGGCGTGCCAGCCGGTGGCCCAATCCAAGCCCGGATCGAGTCCGGCCGCGTCGTCTGGCGCGTCACCGTCCCCGTCGGCCAAGCACCTGTTCATCATCGTGCTCGAGAACACCGCAGCCCAGGTGGCGCTAGGGCAGCCTTACATCGCCAGTCTCGCCAAGCAGTACGCCGTGGCCAGCAACTATGGCGCGATCTCGAGCCCCAGCCTCCCAAACTATCTGGCGATGACGTCCGGATCGACCTGGGGGATTCGCGACG
>JALYYE010000333.1 GCA_030946735.1 Candidatus Dormiibacterota bacterium | reverse complement strand
AGACGACGAGCATCAGCTATACGCCGGACGGGTTGCGAAGTTTGATGACGCGTCCGGCCGGCGTTAAGACGAGTTACGGCTATGACAATGCCGACAGGCTGACCTCAGTGGACAACGACGGACCGTCGGGTCCGCTCAAGGACTTTAGCTACGCACTAGATGCTGCAGCAAACCGGACCGCCGTGACGTCAGGCGCCGGCACTGAGAGCTACACCCTTGACGCTCTCAATCGACTCGCTCAGGTCACGTATACGAACGGCGACAAGGCGACGTACCGCTACGATGCCGCCGGCAACCGCCTCACCCAATCCGTCAATGGAGTGGCCACCAACTACGGCTATAACGCCGCCGGCCAACTGACAACGGTTGGGGCGACGAACTACGGCTACGATGCGGAAGGCAACCTGATTAGCGCCGGTGCCGACAGCTTCAGTTGGGACTGGGCTGGCCGACTCAGCGGTGCCACCGTAAGCGGGACAGCCTCGACCTACACCTATGACGGTGACGGGACCCGTGTTGCCGCTAGAGTCGGAGCTGGTTCGACAACCAACTATCTCTGGGACCACCAAGCCTCGCTGCCGTTTCTTGTGGATGACGGCTCCCATGGTTACGTCCAGTTCGGTGGCGTGCTCGAGCAGTTGGATAGCGGAGGCGCATCGACCGCCACATACCCTCTGGCCGATGCGCTCGGATCGATGCGCGGACTATCGAACGCAAGCGGGACTATCGCTAGCAGTGCTGACTACGAGGTCTTCGGTGCGGTTCGTGCCAAGACCGGTTCCTCCGGCATATTCGGTTTCACCGGCGAGCAAACGGATGCTACTGCCTTCAGCTATCTCCGCGCACGCTACCTCAGTCCAACTACCGGTCGTTTCCTCTCGCTGGACAGCGTCCAGCCGAATTGGGTGGGCAGTCAAGGCTACAACGCCTACACCTATGCGGAAAACAATCCGACTCGCCTGACCGATCCGAGTGGTCGCTACTTTGAAGAGAGCGGAGGAGTAGGCGTTATTAGCTTCGAGGAGTCCGCCGCGGTAGGGGCGACCGGATTCGTGGTTAATTTGACTCTTTTCCGAATTCTCCTGGCGATCAGTGTCGGTGGCGGAGGCTCGATCCTCCTGACTCCATCCGGTCCGCTGCCGGCACAGCCTCCGGCAATAACTAACGCGAAGACGTCCACTAAGAAAGACATAACTACATCGGTCACCCTCAACACCGTAAAAGGCGTCATGACTTTGGCGGACTCCATCGACATCGCCCAAAAACGGGACAGTGGCAGCCCCTATGTCGCCGTTGATGCGACCGTGATCATCTCGGCCGTCGGAAAGACGGCTACCCTAGAAGCTCAGGCAGCTGTTGACGAGGCGTTAGCCCGACGCCCGCCGGTAGTTTCGCCCCAGGCTGAGCAGGAGTTCATTAGCGGGAGTAATGATGTGGGTGCGCTGCATCACTGGTTTAACGTGCGGGGAGGAGGCCAAGGGCAGCCAGCCTCAGACGCAGAGGCGAACGCCTTGAAGGGTGTCGCTGAAGTTCTTGGAAAACCGGGCCTAACCATAGAGGATGCAAAGGTTGCGATTTCTGCCATGAAGCAGTTCCTGCCGCTGATGACGGGAGACCGTGATCTCTACATATTTCTAAGCAACTACCTGCATTACCCGGCTGAATATAGGGTGTTCTACTAGGAGCGAACTAGTCCGCACGATTAGATCGCAGACGCTTTAGTTCGTTCAGCAATCTCACGACATCCACGCGAGCATTGGCGATGAACGTAGCGTTTTCATGCCAGCGCTCGTCGGCGATAAAGACATAGCGAATGGGATGTTGGACGAGAGTTGCTGCGACCAGCGTTTGACTTATCTCATTCAATTCGAGCTCGCCCTGCAAGAGGCGCTCTGCCTTGCCAGTGTCGGGATGTGTCGACACAGCAACCAACCTGGCAGCATGGCTATCGTCGAGAAACCACACGTACCATGGTCCTGGCGTTGCCTTCTCTGCGCGTTCTTCGATCTGGCTTAGTTCTTGATCGGTCAATGGCTCAGTTTCTGCCATCGATTCCCCCTCTTGCTAAAGATTCCTTCATCTTATATGCAGGACATTGAGCGTGAATCAGGCGGTGCGCGTGGCATGTGAAAGTACGCAGATATTGCCAGCGAATGTCCGCACACTCGACCGTCTGCCTTAAGCACCGGACTGTTCCCCGGATCGGGCAAAATGGAGTTGCTTCAGACCCACCCACCCAACCGGAGCACATAGCTATTGAAGACCACGAGGGAGCAGACGAACATCATCGACGCTTTCAAGTAGGGGAGCTATCGGGCGGCGGCCAGGTTGTGCGGTACCACCGACGAGACGGTCAAGCGCGCGGTCCAACGGCAGCAGGCCGGGAGACCCTGGATTCATCGGCCACGACAGACCTGGAAGAACACCGACGCGCTTATTCCATCATCTGGGAACGACTGCGCGAAACCGATGGTCGGATCTCGGCGAAGCGATTGCTGCCGCGGGCGCGGGACACGGGTTATCCGGGCCGGCCCGCAACTTCCGGCGGGCGGTATCGGAGATGAAGACGGCGTGGCGCCGGAAGCGGCGCCTCTATCGGCCACGGGTGCCAACGCCAGGTCAGCATCTGGTGATCGACTGGACCAAGCTGGCGGTCGGGCTGCGCCCAACGCATCGGTGACCGTGGTCATTCGCCCAGCAGGGTCGTATGCGTAGCTTGTGGTGTGGTTCAGTGGATCGGTTGACGAGACCCGGCGACCAGCGGCATCGTACGCATACGTTCCCGTACAACCGAGATGGTCTGTAACGGAGGTTTCGCGCCCGACCGCATCGTAGCCATACGTCGTCGTTGTCCCCGATGGGAGGCCGGTCGACGTCAGGCGACCGAGAGGATCGTCGCAAAGGAAGAACCCCTGAGTGTGGACAGAGGGGCCAGTCGTCCGGCCGACCTAACTCATCGGCTTCCGCCAGGACAGGTCAGCGGGGGCCAATCCCAGTTGCCTGACAATTTCATCTAGTTTCCGCGCGGACGCCTGGGAATGAGGGACGTGTATCTCAGTTCCTGGACTAGGCGCACCTCGGTGGCGAATTAGCGCGAACCGTTCATGCGAATCAAGCTCGAGTAACGCGATATCGACGTAGTCGAGATTGTCGAAGGACTGCTGAAAGGCGATACCGAGACGCTTCTCCAAATCAGCCGGCTCCAAGTCAAGCACTGCAATCGGTTCATCTGGAATGTGCTCGCCTTGAACAGGTTCGAGAAGACCACCCTGGAGCTGTTGCTCAGGAAGTCGAATTTGTTTAGGCCAACTCATCGATGCTAAATCTGCGTGTTCTTGGTGATAACAACGTGTATTTTGGCAAGATCACCTTCGACGCGGACCCCGGGGCGTGGCCCCCTCCAATAGGCTTGGCCTGGTGGCGTAAGTGGATCGGGCGGGACATCAGTAAAGAACTCTATTCCCCTAACTCCCGGTGGAAGCGGTCCGACGTATGCCTGAACAGCTGGGATCAGGCTGCCCTGGGGTGCACGACCCCAAATTTCGCCGGAAAGAGACTGACGGAGCGCGTCGAATGGTGTCTGGGTGGGTGATTCTCTTCGGTGGAAAAGGCCGAACTGTCCGGGCTTGGAATTGCCAGTTTGCTCGTCTTGTTGAACAGCGTTGTCGGCTGGCTAACTGGTGTCGATGGGCGACGCCAACATGATTCGCAAGGCATCTCCCAGCGGACCCAGGATTCGGGGGGCAGCTTCACAGTAGAGTGCACAAGCTGCGCCCGCCCCGGCTACATAAGGCGCCAAGCGACTAGTGTCCCGAAACCGAAGTTCGTTGACAAAATCGCACGACGCTAGCGAGGATCTCGTCGGCCGTCTTCGTCCAGGCGAATGGCGTGGCGGATTCGTTGGAGGTGGCGAGGTAGAGGCGGATGGCGTCCACCAATTGCCGCTCGCTCTTGTGTGTGCCGCGACGCAGTTGTTTCTCGGTGAGCAGCGCAAACCATCGCTCCACCTGGTTAATCCAGGAGCTGTAGGTCGGGGTGAAGTGGAACTGAAAGCGCGGATGGCGCAACAGCCAGCGCTTGACCAGTGGCGTCTTGTGCATGCTGTTGTTGTCGACGACGATGTGGATGCCGAGCTCGGCCGGAGCTTCCTGGTCGATCCGGTCGAGGAACCGCTTGAACTCAATCGAGCGATGCCGGCGATGGGTCTCGCCGATGACCTTGCCCGTGGCCACATCGAGGGCCGCGAACAGCGAGGTCGTGCCGTGTCGGACATAGTCGTGGGTGCGCCGCTCGGGCAGCCCCAGGGTCAAGGGGAAGATCGGCTGGGTGCGATCGAGCGCCTGGATCTGGCTCTTTTCATCGACGCACAAGACCAGCGCCTTGTCGGGCGGATTCAAATACAGGCCGACGATATCGCGGACCTTTTCGATGAACTGCGGATCGTTGGAGAGCTTGAAACTCTCCGTCCGATGCGGCTGCAAGCCAAAGGCCTGCCAGATGCGGTTGACCGAGGCATGGCTGATCCCGGTCTGGGCCGCCATCGATCGCGTGCTCCAATGCGTCGCGTCCTTCGGCAGCCGTTCCAGGGTGGCGGTCACCACCGCCTCCACCGTGTCATCGCTGATCGAGCGCGGCGCGCCGCAGCGCGGTTCGTCGAGCAGACCGGCAGGCCCGCGGTCGAGAAAGCGTCGGCGCCATTTCCAGACGGTGGCGTTGGTGACCCGCAGTTCGCGGGCCACCCGGTTGCTTGGCTCGCCCTCGGCGCAGCGCAGGATGATGCTGGCGCGCTGGGCCAGGGCATGGCTGGATTTCGGACGCCGGGACCAGCGAAGGAGCTCGCTGCGATCGCTCGCGCTGAGGAGCAACGGACGTTGATGGGGGCGGCCGCGTGGCATGACGTAAACCTCATTGTGGCGGCTGACTGCAACCCCAACATTATTTCACGAATTTCCGTGACGGAACACTAGTTGCGATGCGTAGCGCGGCGTATCGGAAGATGAGGAAAACGCCGTAACCAATTCTCGATGCTACGGAACTTGTTCGTGCCGCTATTCCAATGAGAGGACTCGAATACGCTACCAAGCCATATCCGGATGGATCTGTAAACGTTGCCGGATTGTTCGCCGTATACGCATAGGCGTTATAGCCTTGACTTCCTGCCGCGTTCGGCATCAACAGGTCGGGAGACAGAAATCGGCCGACGACCGGGCTCAGGTAGCGGGTCCGCAAGTAGGTGAGATTCGTTTTATCCGTCTGCTCCCCACTGAAGCCGAAGATGCCAGACGTGCCGGTTTGCGACCGCACGGCACCGAAGACGTCGTAGTCGGCACTTCCAGCTACAGCCCCGCTGCCGTTTGCCATGCCGCGAATCGAGCCGAGAGCATCGGTGAGCGGATAGGTGGCGGTCGATGTGCCGCCGCTATCCAATTGCTCCTGCACGCCACCGGACTGGACATAAGCGTGGCCGCCGTCATCCAGTAGCAAGGGCAGCGTGGCCTTGCGATCCCAGAGATAGCTGGTCGTCGAATTAGCTCCGACTTTCGCGGCAACACGGGCTCCGTCACCGTCATACGTATAGGTCGAGGATGTCCCGCTTACGGTGGCGCCGCCGAGTCGACCTGCCCAGTCCCAACTGAAACTGTCGGCGCCTGCGCCGACTAGACTTCCGTCGGCGTCGTAGCTGTAAGTGGTTGCACCAACTGTCTGCAGCTGGCCTGCTACGTTGTAGCTGTAGCTGGTGGCAACACCATTGACGGTTTGCGTCAGGCGATTGCCTGCGGCATCGTACGTGTAGGAAACCTTGTCGCTATTCGGATAGGTGACCTGGGTCAACCGGTTCATCACGTCCAGCGTGTAGCTTTCGGTACCGGCCGCAGTGGACATTGAGGTCCGGTTTCCGGCAGCGTCTAACGTGTAGCTGAAGTCCTTGAGCGGACCTGACGGTCCGTCGTTGTCCACTGAGGTCAGCCTGTCGGCATTGTCATAGCCGTAACTCGTCTTAACGCCGGCCGGACGCGTCATCAAACTTCGCAACCCGTCCGGCGTATAGCTGATGCTCGTCGTCT
>JALYYE010000328.1 GCA_030946735.1 Candidatus Dormiibacterota bacterium | reverse complement strand
CGGGAGACCGGCTGGCTCGGTAAACCCCACCCGGAGCAAGACCGAATAGGAGGACGATACGGCTGGCTCGGCCGGTCCTCGGGTAAGGTCGCTAGAGTCGCCGGGCAACCGGCGACCGAGACGGATGACTGCCGCCCCACGGCGCGCCGGCTATGCCGGCTGAAGCGGGGAACAGAACTCGGCTTACCGGCGGACTCACTCTCTTTGTAACGAACTCGTCGCATCGCACGTAAACCAAGTGACTCCGGGCGGACTCTATGGTTCCGTGATCATGGCCCACGAGCAGCCGGTTCGGGATGCGGCCGGCTTTGATGCCGCTGTCCGCGCGGAGAGCGGCCGGCTGTTCGCGGTCGCCTATTCCATCCTGCGCGACGCGCAGGAGGCCGAGGACACCGTTCAGGAAACGATGGAGCTCGCCTGGCGATCCTGGGACGCCCTGCGCGATCCATCGAAGCGGAGCGCGTGGCTCCGTCAGATCTGCGTGAGGCATGCCATTCGCTCGCGGCGACGCCTGCTTCCGCGGCTCTGGCTCGCCGACAGCGGCGATGTGCACGGGCAGCCACCCGAGGACCCCGATCTCGACCTCGACCGCGGCTACCGCCGCCTCACCCGCCCCCAGCGCGCCGTCGTGACGCTGCACTACGAATACGGCTACACGCTGGACGAATGTGCGGCGCTGATCGGATGCCAGCCCGGGACTGCCCGCAGCCACCTCGCCCGAGCGCTGGCAAGGCTGCGAAAGGAGCTCAACTATGGGTAAGCCTGACGATTTCGACCCGAGACTCAAGTCCTATCTGCACCGAGGCGCGGACACGCCGCCACCCGCCGGCCTTGAGGCGCGCATCATCACCGGCAGGCGCCGCCGGCGGAGTGGCTGGTTGCTGCAGGTGGCCGCGGCCGCCGCCTTGCTCGTGCTCGCTATCGGGCTGGGGATTGCCGTCCAGCGGGCTCGTCAGTCGGTGGGAGTGACGCCGACGGCAACGCCGTTCGCGTCGCCGAACATCAACCCAACGCCGACGCCGAGCGGGGCGCCATATCCGCTGGGAGCCCCCGTGAACATGCGCATGATCAACGCCAGCACAGGGTGGGCGGCCGGCTCCGGCACCAACCGGATTCTTCGGACGGCGGACGGGGGTTCGCACTGGGATGACGTCACGCCGACCGGCGTGCCGCCCAGCAACTGGACGACCTTCTTTCTGGACGCTACTAACGCCTGGGTCGCGTCGTCCCTCCAGCCTGGATCCGGCTCGCCCGATTTCAGCGTGCACGTCTACCGCACGACCGATGGCGGCCATAGCTGGCACGATGCGGGTGTTATTGCCGCTGACCAGGGATGGCCGGCCGCGATGAATTTTGTCGACCGCAACCATGGATGGTTGTTCATGAACCTGGGATTCGCCACCGGTTCGCAGGGCGTTGCCTTCTACGGCACCGTCGACGGTGGGATGACCTGGGCCAAGCTGTCCGAGGCGGACACCAGCGGCACTGCCGGCCACCTTCCAGTCAGCTGCAGCAAGTTCCCGCCAGTCTTTCTCAATAGCACCACCGGCTGGCTGCCGGGGGCCTGCAGTGCCGGGGGCGGTCCATTCTTCTACGTCACGCGTGACGGGGGACGGACCTGGCACAACGTCGCCCTCGCGTCACCGGCCGGATGGGGGGCAAGCTGCATGTGTGAACTGACCAGCCTGCGATTTAGCGATGGTCGAAGCGGGGTCTTCGTGCTGACGGACTACTCGTCTAGCGCCATGCCGGAGAGCGTCATCTACTCGACGAGCGACGGAGGGAGTTCGTGGCGGCCCGGTCCGTCGCTGCCGGCGCAAACCTATGAGGTGTTCTTCCTCGACAAGAGCCGCGGCTGGACGCTCAACGCCAAGAGCAATGGGCTCATGGCCACGTTGGATGGTGGGCAGCACTGGTCGACCGTCGGACTCATTCCAACCAATTCGAATAACGGCGTCATGGGTTTCCAGTTCATGACGCCGCAGGTCGGCTGGGTTCTTGGCGGCGATTCTAGAGGTGTGCCGATCCTTAAGACGGTCGATGGCGGAGCCACCTGGACGACGCAGCTCAGTCCTTGAGGTTGTAGACGCGCTTCGCGTTATCGGACAGGACCTGGCGGCCGGCGTTGACCGCCGTGGCGGTATCCATAATGCCGCGGTCGACCAGCTCGCCCAGCGCGCCGGCGAGGGCCTCGCGGTGGGCGGAGGCCGCGACCAGGAAGACCTCCGGATAGCGGCTTGCGTCACTCGCGTAGAGCAGTTTGCTCGTCGGGCATAGACCGAGCGCCTCGCGCATCGCACGGCCGCCCTCGAGACCGGCCAACGGAATCGTCAGCGAGAGGTCCATGTAGACATCGGGGAAAACCGAGCACAGATAGGCGGCCTCGCGATGGTAGGGATAGCAATGAAGCAGTGCGACCCGAAGGCCGCGATAGGTGGGGTCGATAAAGAGCGGTCGGAGGCCGAGGGGCGACGTTTCGGCGAGGTCCTCGTCGGGATCGCCGAAGCCACAATGGACCTGGAGCGGGACGTCGAGCTCGCGGCACTCCTGCGCGGCCTCGAAGAGCAGGGCGTGGCAGAGGGCCGTGCCCGAAAGACGCGGATGTTCGCCGCCCTGCGCCCGCAGCCGAATGGCGCTAAAGGCGACACCGAGGCCATCGGTGTCGACGGGCTGGAGCTTGAGGGTCGCGCGGTAGGCGCAGATGGTTTTCACGCCGACGGCGCCGCGTTCGAATGCGACGCGCAACGCGTTGCGGACCGCGCGGAACCACTCGCGGGGATCGTCGGCATCGTTGATCAGGCTCTCGGCGAGCGTCTCGAGGCGGATGATCTCGCGCTGAGCGATCCCGGTGGCCTGCTCCTGTTCCCCCAGCGTGAAGGTCCCAGGAGTCGCGAATCCGGCGTCGACCAGCATCATGCCCGTCGCGGTTGGCATCAGCAGCCGCTTGGCGTAGCCTGCGGGGTCGGCTGCATTCCTTTGGGCGAGGACGGCGGCTTCCGTCGCGTTGCAGTGAAGCTCGGCGGCAATTCGGCGGATGGCGTCCAGATAGCCGGCCATGTAGACGACATGCTTGGCGGCCAGCTGCGGATCGAGCGCTTCGGTGAATGCTGAGCGCAGCTCGACCGGCGAGAGTTGAAACGGCCAGCGTCGCAGCGGATGGCAGTGATGATCGATGGCGGGCTCGCCCGCCCACGCGCGCAGCAGCTCGCCGGCGGGGTTAGTACTTATAGTTCCGCGTTGCTTTGCAACTGAGTCGAATCCAATCCATTCCTGTATACGGTAGCGTGGCGCGCTAACGGGTCGTTAGGGTTCGATCGGGCGCAATGGGCGCAGGTCCTATGCTGGTTCCATGGACGATGCCCGGATGGCCCAGGCCCGTCTTGAGTCGCTCAAGTGGCTGGATGAGCACTGGCCCGCGGATCGCCGGATCTGTCCTATCGACGGGAGTCGGAAATGGCAGCTTACCGACCTGGTCCAAATAAACCGCTTCACTCCCAACACGGCGATGATAGGCGACGTTTACCCCGCCATCCAACTCGTCTGCGCGACCTGCGGTTACATGGTCCACTTCAATGCCATCGCCGCCGGCGTCGTACAGCCTGGTCTTCAACCCCCGCCAGGCACAGCCGCTGAGCCTGCGCGGCCTGATTCGAGCGGGTCGTGACTGAGCCGCCGGTTAAACCCTCCTCGACCATCGAACTGCCAGCCGCCCAGCTTTCGGTTGGACCGCGGGAAGACATGTTTCCAGTGCGCCACCGCGACTGGAATCGAATTCGCAACCGGGTCAAGGAGCTGACGAGCCCAATTCCCTATGCGGCCAGCGTTGGCTGGGCGTGCGTAGGCATTGCTCCAACAGCGGCCCTAGCGTTCATCGCATGGCTCGCCGCCTACGCGCAGCTCAGCCCGGCAGCGCAACTTCAGTTCAACTGGGTGGGCCCGTTGATGGCCGTCATTTTTGTTGCGGCAGGTGGCGGGGCTTGGTACTCGTTTTGGATCGCGTCCCAGGCTGGCGACGTCATCCGCCGCGACGCCCAGCATGTCGTTGAAGACATGGATGAGATCTACGCGCCATACAAGGAGCCCTAGCCGATGAAGCGCACGGTCTGGCTAATCACGTGGGAGGGGATGGGAGAGCACCCCTGGGAATTTCATCCCTTCGTCCTCGCCGAGCATCAGGTTGTCGCTGTTCTCCCCGGCGGCACTCCGATCGAGACCATCCGGCTGTTTGTCGACGCGCTTTATGACCCAGTTGGTTACACCACCGACGAGCAAGTAAAGCAACTTGCCGGCGGTCACCGGCCATATTCGGCGGAGGGCGCTGGAGGTGGGGTACGCTGCGGTCATAACCCTTGGCTGGAAGCTCGGCTTGTTCAGAATCTTAGGGCAGTAGGCGACGAGCATTTCGAGTGGGACGAGATCCTTGCTGACGGGACTACAAAGGCAACTCAGGGGGTTCAGCCAGGCCCCCGGTCAGTCGGATAGTCGGCGGCCTTACCGCCGTTATATTGATCCCCGTGGTGGGTCTAACCGCAGGATTAGATAGATTCCCGACCAGGGTGCACGCGGGTAGTTATATCGGGGGCCTAAAGGGCCCTCCCAGCTCGGGTACGACCGCTATATAGACAGAGGGGCTCACCCGCGTGGTAGGAGACAGTTTCGGTCAGGCGCGAGGACTCCGCCCCGGTCTCCTCGCCCCTGATCGGGGCTCTCTCTTTTTCAGACGGCCGGGAAACAAACAAAAGGGAAGTACTTCATCGTGCCCATAACTGTCGCGCAGATCGAGCGAGCGGGCCTGACCATCGCGGATGTTGCCAGGCGCAGCCAGATCCCCTGCCGCCGGATTTGGCGGGGCGTCAGCGGCGGGCTGCAAAAAGGGTTTGAGCCAGACGAAGTCGAGCGACTGCAGCGGGTTCTCCGGAGACTCGCGCGTCGGCATAAGGGCAACAAGGACCGGGGACATCAGAGCAGGTCAACACCGGCAGCGATGGCTTCCCGTGGCTGAATGAATGGGGTCTCGTCTTCACCGGGCCGCATGGATCAGCTACCGATCGGACAATGCTCCGGAAGGAACTCCGCCGGCTGCTCGCGAAGGCAGGCCTGCCTTCGGTCCGCGTTCACGATCTCGGGCACAGCTACGCGACCCTCGAGCTGGCGGCTGGCGTCTCGGCGAAGGTGGTCCAGGAGACCCTCGGTCATGCTCGGATCAGCACGACCCTCGACCTGTACCAGCCATGTCATCCTAGCTGTCCGCCGGGAGGCGGCCGAGGCGCTTGAGCGACTGCTAGGCTAACCAGCAGCTCGATCTGCACCGTTTTTGGACTGAGCGTCGTTTGCGCTTGACAGCCGTGGGACCGCGAGTAGAGTACTTCCGTATTCGGCTGAGGGTTCGCCAACAAGCGGGGGTAGAGTCGGTGGTGGAGGAGCCGCCGCTATGAGTCCAGCTTCTGTACGAGAGCGATCTGTCGTTACCGATGTTCAACCGCAGCCGTTACGCACTCGTGACCATCCTTTTCGTCGGGTCTGGCGAGCAGTCACGACACACCGTGCAGTGCGCGGTCTGGGCTCGGCCCTGCGATACCTCCCCCCGACGTTAGTCCATGGCTATAATGAATTGCGTAAACACTGGAGGCAGGCAGTGACCAGACATTTGCCGCTGATTGAGAGGGTTGAGCCGGCGTTCGCAACGCCTGGTCACGCGCTGACCAGCGAAGAAGTGGCTCAGATTGAGCGGTATCTCAAGGAACCGGAAGGTGTGACTGTGACCGTGTCCACATGGCACGAGGACCAGCTGGTTAAACCAGTGTCTCGAGCTGCGTGGACCGACCGTCCAGTCGTTGACTAAGTCATCTGACGACGCCCTGGCCGCCGCCGGGTACCCGCGCAGGCCTTATTCACAGCCCGAGCGCGGTCGCTTGCGCCAAGGCGACCTTTTCTGGGCTTACGCAACGCAATTAAGGACGAAAGACGACCTCCCTGGGCCCGGGCCCGACAACATCGATAGCGACCAGATAGCGCCCTACGGCAAGTTCCTTGACGTTGGCATCGACGCCTTTGAGAAACAATTTCAGCTTCGGGTCTGGGCGTGCTGGGTGATGGTTCTGACACAGGGCTGCGATCTGGATCATCCGGACCCGCAGGACTCTCGGCTCCTCGTGGCACCAATCGTCTTTAGCGCCAAATGGCAGGGAAAGCATTGGAGCCGGATCCTTGCCGGCGACGTCCCTGGCTTCCTCTACTTGCCCTCGATGTCGGTCGACGAAAAGAACAGGGCGGGCGCCGGCGGCTGGCCGGAGGACGAGGAGGCGGCTGTAGTGCTCAGCAGCGCTTGCGTCATCTCGCGTGAGATTGCCCGTCGACCCGTCTTTGGCTTGAGCCCAGAAATGCGAGCGTTGCTGCAAGAGCGAATGGTTGTTTTCTGGAGCGTCCGTAACTGGACGACCCCAAGTCAGTTCGAGAAACTGAAGGGCAAGCGCATTGTCGAGATCCACGACACGGAGGAAAAGGCGTTAGGTCCCGGGCGCCTGTACAAATTGACGCTCGCTAACGGCGAAGAGGATGAAGCCACGGTTGGCCTCGTCCTGCGCAGAGACTAGCCTCGATCGGGCGCATACCGGGCGTCAGGTCACCCAATCCGTATTCGGAAGGAGTCTTTTCTAGTACTTATAGATGTGCTGTCTGAACTCGAAGGCCTCGTCCGCTGCCGCAAAGGCATCGATGTCGAGCTCCTTGACGGCGATGTAGGCGGTTGCCAACCGCTCGCCCAGCGCATTGGTAAGCACCGCGTCGCGTTTCAGGTTGGCGATAACCTCTTTGAGGCTCGTCGGCAGACGGTCGGCGCCGATCGCCTGGCGCTCTTTTTCGCTGAGGGTATAGGGGTCGACCGTTGCGGGCGGTGACAGGGTGAGCCGCCGCTCGATGCCGTCCAATCCAGCCGCGATGACGCCGCCGAGCGAGATGTAGGGGTTGGCGCTCGAGTCGGACGCCTTCAGTTCGACGTTGGTCGACTCGGCTTCGTGGCCTTTGAAGGGTGAGGCAACGCGCAAGGCGCCCTCGCGATTGTCGGGTCCCCAGGCACGATATGCCGACGCCCACATCTGCGGTTGCAGGCGCCGATAAGAGTTGACCGAGGGGCAGGTCAGCGCGAGCAGCGCCGGGAGGTGGTCGAGGACACCGGCCATGAACTGGCGCGCCAGGGTCGAGATGTTGTACTGGGCGCTGCCGTCGTAGAAGCGGTTGACGCTCTGGTCCTGGTTCCACCCCGAGAAATGCAGGTGGCAGCCGTTGCCTGCCTGGTCAGCCCATGGCTTGGGTGCGAAGGAGGCATAGCGACCGTGCCTGAGGGCGACGCCCCGCACCGTCTCGCGATAGATGATGTGGCGGTCGGCCGCTTGAAGCGCGGGCGCGTGACGGATCGAGAGCTCCTGTTGACCCCAGCCTAGCTCGGCGTAGTACTGCTCGACGGTGAGCCCTTGCGATTCCAATGCCGCGACGATCTCGTCGATGACGGGTGCCGCGATGTTCATGCCGGTCGAGGTGAAGCAGCCGCTGTCGTCGACGGGGGAGAAGAGGTCGCCGCCGTTTTTGATAGCGAGCGACCATTCAGGCTCGAAGGCGGCGACGAGGGAGAGGTCGTGGTCGTTTGCCGCGCGCTCGATCATGCGCTTGAGGAAGCCGCGGCCGTCGGCGGCGTAGGGCAGGCCGTCAGTTGTCTGCATGTCGACGAGGACGGTTCCCGTGTGCGGGGCGTAGGGCGCGATGGCAAAGGTGCTCGGGTCAGGGACGAGGCGGATCTCGCCGACCGGCCCCATGCCATCGACGCTCGCTAGATGGTCGAGCATGGTGAAGGCCTGCATCGCGACGGTCAGCCCGATGCCGGTTTCGAGGCGCTCTTTCAGGTTGGCGATGCCGGCGCTCTTGCCGCGGATGATGCCGTCGTTGTCGCAATACAGGAAGCGTACGAGGCGGAGGCCCGAGGCCGCCGCCTGCGCCACGATCTCTCGGCGCTTTGCTTCGACGTCGGCAGCCGTTGTCGTGTCAGTCAGTGTGGTCGCCATGCGTCGCTCGATTAGCTCGCTGCGCCGGCGCTCGCCACGGCGCGACGGGCGGTGTTGACGCCGAGCAGGTAGACGACAACCGCGACCGCCAGCGAGGCAATGCCAACGCCCCCGACGATGGCGATCCACGGGCCGTTGTCGATGATCTTTGGATTCCACGAGCCGGCCAGCTGGTGATTGGGGTCCAAAAGCCAGCCCCCGGTCAGAGTGACGAGCACGCCGACCGCACTCGCGACGGCGCCCAAGATCGACGCCGCCCAGAAGACGCCGATCGGCACGAGTTGCTCGCGCTTGAACTCCTCCGGATACTTGGACCGGATGATCAGGACGTCCACGAAAAGGAAGACCATCGACAGGCACCAGATGACGGTGACCGCCGCCTGCAGCGCGATATAGATGCCGGTCGACAGATTCGCGTTGCCGCCGAAGAGGAAGAAGGCAATTGCGGTAATGATGGTCGTGATCACCGCTTGCGTCAGGACGGCGATGTGCGGCACCTTGTTGCGATTGACGCGGCCCATGATCGCCGGCAGGCGTCGGTCGAGCCCGCTGACGAAGAGCAGGCGGGCAAACGAATAGTTGTAGACCGTCGTATTGAAGATGAAGAACGCGATCATCACCAGGGTCACGACCACGGCGGCGCCCGCGCCCAGTGAGCTCTGCACGGCCTGCAGAATTGCGTAAGTCGAATTGGCATCCTTCTGGGGGACGACCACCATGGCGCCGAACGTGAGGAGCAGATAGGCAGCCATGACGACGACCGAGCCCCATATGAGGTACTTGGTGATCGCCTTGCGATCCTTGATCTCGACGCCCATGTTGAGCGGGACCTCGATGCCGAGCAAGGCGAGGATGACCAGGCCGTAGAAGGTGGCGTTGCCGCTCTTCAGACCGAACGCGTTGCGTGAGAAGTCATTCGCCGCGGCATGGCCGCCGAGCAGCCAGGCGAGTCCTGCCAGGCCGACGGCAAGAATGGCGGCCCCGTAGATGACGAAGACGCCGTTGACGAGGTTCTGGGTGACCCGGAATCGCAGGATCGAAAGCCCTGACGAGAACCAGATCACGGCCAGGATGATGACGCCCTGCTGCCACAGATCGGCGAGAGGATTCTGGAGGTTGAAGGGCGGTAGGATGAGCAGGAACTGAAGCAGGGTCACCACCAGGTCAGCGGTCGCGACCGTGACCAGCGCGCCGGGCCACCAGGCACAAAAGCCGGCAAAGAAACCCCAGAAGGTGCCGAGCGCCTTGTTGGTCCAGACGTAGATCGATCCTTCGCCGGGGAACATCAGGCCGAGCTGACCGGTGACGATGGCGCCGGGAATGAGAAAGGTGAGGAAGCCGAGGATCCAGTAGACGAAGGCGGAGGCACCGGCCTGCTGGACGACCGAGCCCTGGACGGCGAAGAGGACGATCGCGACGAAGATGGCCACCATGTCGAACGGTCCGAGAACCTTGGGTAGGATGCCGGGCGCGATCCGCTCCGAGAGCAGCTCGCCCGGTTTCGCGGGTGCGCTGACGGTAGTTGTTGCCATATCCCCTCCCTAGGACGGCGTTCTCTGCGTTGTGAACAAATGTCTACCGTGCCGAACACTTGGTGTCAAGGTCACCGTGGGCGCCGTGGGTCCCGGACGTCGCCAGGGGCGGGCAGGCACAACATCTAGGGGCCGATTTTCTATGCGTCCACAAGCCCACAAGATTTAGTCCGAATTTGTTGACAGCCACCTGTCGCAGTGGTAGCGTTCGGCCTGTCGGTGGCACAAAGTGGGGAAAAGTGGGGAGAGTGAGACGGCCGGTGATGATTCGTGATGTTCCTCGGCACCTACCGGCACTCGGTGGACACCAAGGGTCGGGTGGCGATTCCCGCCCGTTTTCGGGAACAGCTCCCCAGCGGGACCGTCATCTCCAAGGGCGCCGAGGGCTGCCTGCAGGTCTATCCGCCCCAGGAATGGGCGCAGGAGCAGGGCTTGCGGCTGGGCTCGACGACGCCGGCGGAGGAGCGGCGACTCGCCCGCATGATGTTCGGCGCCGCCCGCGAGTGCGAATTCGACGCCCAGGGAC
>JALYYE010000316.1 GCA_030946735.1 Candidatus Dormiibacterota bacterium | reverse complement strand
GGCATGTTCTCGGTGGCTGGCACGATGCCGATTACATTGGTCTTGGGCTTGAGCTCGGCGATCGCGAGCATAGCGCCAACCACCGCCGCGCCGCCCCCCATGTCCGACTTCATCATCTCCATGTTCTGCGCCGGCTTGATCGAGATACCACCACTGTCGAACGTGATTCCCTTACCGACGAGCGCCAGCGTGGCACCCCCTTTGCGACCGCCGCTGTAGCGGAGAACGATCATCTTGGCCGGCTCATCAGAGCCGCGGGCCACGGCGAGCAAGGCTCCCATCTTGAGTCGGCGCATGTCATCGACTTCGAGGACCTTGAGATCGAGGCCCGTGCCCTTGACGGCCTCCTTCACTTTCTCGACGAAGACGGTGGGCGTGAAGGCATTGGCCGGCGCATTCACCCACCCCCGGATCCGGTTCGTCGCCTCGGCGAGCACCAGGCCGTCCTTGACAGCGGCCGCCGCGCTCTTTTCACCGTCGAGGCCGATGATGCTGAGCTCCTCAATCTGCGTGACCGCTTGCTCGTGGCGCGTCTTCAGCGAGCCGGCGTCGAAGTTACTGAGCCCGATCCCCTCGGTCGCGGCCCGTGCCATTTCGGCGGCGCCGGCGGTGGCCGCTACGGCCCCGGGCAACAAGACGGCGATCTTCCGGTGCCCGCGCTTACGGAGCACGCGGCCGGCCGCCTGTAAGGCATTGCGGAGTCGCACCAGGTCCAGTTCCGCGGGCTTGCCCAGGCCGACCAGGACGGTCCACTTGCTGGGCACGCTCCCGAGGCTATGGACCGGCACCAGCTCCATGAACTTGCCCCGGAACTCACGCTCCGTGATGAGCTGCGTGATGGCGCCCTTCAACTTCTTGTCGAGGGCGGCTGCCTCCGGCGGCACCGTCGACTGCCCTTCAAAGATGGGCAGGATGAGCGCGTCCGCCTCCGCCTTTTCCGGGGCAGTGTTCAGCAGCCGTGCCTGCATGCTTCCTCCAATGCCCCTCCGCAAACGCTCCGTATTGTACTCAGCCGCGCTTCCGAGCCTGCCGCTCCTGGAACTTTCGCTCCATCTCGGCGAGGTCCGCATCCGTGTAGCGGTTACGCCCCAACTCGTCCTGCCGGCTCGCTGTCGCAATGCCGAGGCGGATCCAGGTGGCAATCGTGGCCGGTGAGACGCCAAGCTTTGCCGCGGCCTCAGTGATGGAGTAGAGGCGCTCCTCAGCCATCGTCGAAGGCTATCGAGCCGCGGCGGGCTGCCGCAGGCTCGCGAGTGTCTCTCCCGCCAGGGCGATCGCCTCGGGATCCTCCATGCGTGGCATGTTGAAGATCAGGCCGTCCAGTCCAGCATCGAGGAACTGCTGCGCTTGCTCCGCGACGCGGTCGGGACCGCCGACCATGAACGTGGCGTGCATCCGGTCCTTATCGATCCCCGGCCGGCTGAGAACCTGCTCGAAAAGGCGCTGGGCCTCCGCGTCGGACTTGCGGATGATCAAGCTCCCCAGGCGTGTCTTGACGATGGTGCTCGGGTCACGGCCCTCTGCCTCGCAATGCCGGTCGAGCACCTCCATCTTGTGCCGCACCGTCGCCACGTCGCCGAAGATGTTGCACATGTCGGCATATTGCGCGACCAGCTTGAGGGTGCGCTGCTCGCCTCCCCCACCAATCATGATCGGTGGGCCGTCCGGTTGGATTGGCCGAGGGTCGTTAAGCGCGCCCTGGATGCGGTAGTAGCGGCCTTCGAAGCTCGGAGCCTCTTCGCGGAACATGGCACGACAAATTTGCAGCGCCTCTTCCAGACGGTTGATCCGTTCTCCGACCGGCGGAAAGTCGTAGCCATAACCCCGATGTTCGTCTTCGTTCCAGGCCGCGCCCAAACCAAGGATGGCGCGGCCCGACGACACGATGTCGAGCGTCGTTACGGTTTTTGCGAGGAAGGCGGGATTGCGATATGTCACGCCGGTCACGAGGGTGCCGATTCGTACCGTTTTCGTGCGGGCGGCGATCCCCGCAAGTGTCGTGTACCCTTCGAGCATCGGCTCAGTCCGCGGCCCAATGGCCGGAAGCTGGTAGAAGTGATCCATCAGCCAGACCGAGTCGAAGCCGGCCCGCTCGGCCGTCCCGGCGAGCATAGCGACGTGGTCGAACAGCTTGTCGTTGGTCACACCCGGAATGGTGAAATTCGGAATCTGAAATCCGAGCATTTTCACTTGGAACCTCCTGGACCCATGCGCTAACGCCTGCTTCCATTATTGAGTCGATCCAAGTCACGACGCCGGATTGATCGGGGCCAGTACGATAGCTGAGATGGAAGCGCTGCGTCCGCCGGTGCGCTGCCCCCACTGCAACGGCGAGCCCAACTGGCAAGAGGTGCGGCAACCCTACCTCGATCAGGACCCGCCCGGACGCCTGGGCGCTCACCCCTTGATCGGCTGGCGGTGCAATCTCCGCCCGTACTTTCTGGCAGTCTCGCAGTGGGAGAGCTGACCGAGGGTAGCGGGTCGGCGAGCGGCGACGCCATCGTCGAGGTCGAGAACCTCGTCAAGCGGTATCGGAAGGGGAAGACGAACGCGGTCGACGGCATCAGCTTTACGGTGCGCCGGGGCGAGTTCTTCGCCTTCCTCGGTCCCAACGGCGCGGGCAAGACGACGACCATCTCGATTCTCACGACGACGCTAATCCCGACAGGCGGGCGCGTTCGGATCGCGGGCTACGACGTCGTTACCCAGGCTAGTTCGGTGCGCGCCAGGGTCGGCATCATCTTTCAGAACCCCAGCCTCGACATGAACCTCACCGGCGAGGAGAACGTGCGCTTTCACGCGATCCTCTATGGGCTCTATGCGTACCGACCCCGGTTCAGCCTGATGCCGGAGGCATACCGGCGCCAGGTCCAGGAGCTGGCCGCCCTGCTCGACATCGAGACGGACGTCTTCCGCCCCATCAAGACGTTATCCGGAGGGACCCGCCGCAAGCTGGAGATCATTCGGAGCTTGATGCACCGTCCGGACGTGCTCTTTCTCGACGAGCCGACCCGCGGACTCGACACGAATGGCCGGCGCAACCTCTGGGACTACCTTCGCGGCGTCCAGAAGAGTGGAACCACGGTGTTCCTTACCACGCACTACCTCGAAGAGGCTGAGGGCGCCGACAGCGTCTGCATCATCAACAAAGGTCGGATCGTGTCGTTCGGGCCGCCCTCGCGGATCAAGTCGGAACTGGTCACGGAGCATGTTCTGATCGACGCCGATGATCGCGACCGTCTGCGCGCCGAGCTGGTGGCTCGCGGCGTCACCTTCGCTGAAACCCCACTCTTCAAGATCACGGTGGATGGCCGGGGCATGCATCAGCTGCTCAAGGCGATCGAGACGCCTCTTTCGGTCGTTAGCGTGCACCAGCCCTCGCTCGAGGACGCCTATGTCTCCATCATCGGGACCGGCGATGAGTGAGCTCGGGCCGGTGATGGCCATTGCGCAGCGGGACCTGATGAAGCTGCTGCGCGACCGGCCACGGCTGGTGACGACCCTGGTGTTTCCCCTTCTGCTGATCGGGGTCCTCGGTGGCAGCCTGCAAGCGAACCTCGGCCGCAACCTCGGCTTCGATTTCCTGGCGTTTACCTTCACCGGCGTCTTTGGACAGACGCTCTTTCAGACCACGGCCCAGGGCGTGATGTCGCTGATCGGGGACCGCGAGAACGATTTCAGCCAGGAGATGTTCGTCTCACCGATCTCGCGCTATTCGATCATCGTCGGCAAGATCCTCGGCGAGTCTCTTGTCGCCCTCCCACAGGCCCTCGCCATCCTCGCCTTTGCCTTCATCGTGGGGATCCGCGCATCAGCTCCGGAGATCGGTGGCCTGGTCGTCGCCGGCCTGCTGATCTGCCTGCTCGGCGGCGCCTTCGGTGTCCTCGTCCTCTCCAACCTGAGCAGCCAGGAGATGGCGGGACAGATCTTCACCTTCGTGATGCTGCCGCAATTCTTCCT
>JALYYE010000302.1 GCA_030946735.1 Candidatus Dormiibacterota bacterium | reverse complement strand
TGGAAAACGACAAGGTCGTATACCTCACGCAAGAGGGCCTGAATCGCTTGCAGGCGGAGCTCGAGGTGCTTCGCAGTAAGCGCCGGCCCGAGGTTGCCGAGCGAATTCGCCAGGCGAAGGAGTTCGGGGATATCAACGAAAACGCCGAGTACGACGACGCCAAGAATGAACAGGGCTTCGTCGAAGGCCGGATCCTGTTGCTGGAGAAGCTCGTCCGTAACGCCAGCATCATCGAGGGCAAGCACGTGAAAGGTGTCGTCGAGGTCGGCTCGACGGTGAAGGTCCACGACGAGTACGGCGACGAGGCGTTCACCATCGTCGGCTCTGCCGAGGCTGAACCGAGCAAGGGTCGCATCTCGCTCGAGTCGCCGGTCGGCAAGGCGCTGCTTGGCAAGCATGTCGGCGACGATGTCTCGGTCGTCACACCTGGCGGCTCGACCAAGATGCTGATCATCGAGGTCCGCTAGCGAAGGAAAGCGCCGACCTCGTCATCGTGGGCGGGGGCATCATCGGATGCGCGACCGCCTATCTCGCTGAGCGTGCCGGGCTGTGGACGATCGTTGTCGAAAAACGGAACGCGCTGGCGACGCTCACGACGCCGGTGGCCACGGGTGCCTTTCGACTGCAGTTCGACAACGTCGAGGAGGTCGAGCTGGTCCGCGAGAGCGTCGAATTCTTTGATGACCTGCAGCAGCGCGTCGATATCGGGCTGCGTCACCAGGGCTACCTGTTCGTCGCGAATACCGACGACGGAGCCCAGGCGCAACGCTCGCTTGTCGAGGCTCAGCGGCAGTGGGGTCTGACCGATGTCGAGCTGCTGGACGGTCGCGAGGCGCGTCGGCGATTTCCGTATCTCGCCGAGAATGTCGTAAATGCCAGGTACCGGCAGGGCGATGGCTGGCTCGAACCGAGGCGCCTTGCGCTCGAGCTCGCTCGCGCGAGCGGTGCACGCTTTCGGCTCGGCGAGACGGTAACGGGATTCGAGCGTGATAGCGAGGGCTGGGTCACCGGCGTGACGACGGATCGAGGCTCGATTCGCGCGGGCACCACGGTGATTGCCGCGGGTCCGCTATCCGGACCCGTCGCAAAGCTCGCCGGGTTGGACCTCCCGCTGTCCACCGTGCGACGCCAAAAGCTGATCCTGCCCGATGTGCCGCAGGTGCCGCCCGACGCACCGATGACCATCGAGTTCGAAACCGGCGCCCACTGGCGGCCCGCGGGAACAGGCGCCCACGCGCTCTGGACCGCGCCGGCGCCAGCCGAGCCGCCCCTCGAGGACGTCCCCACCTCAGCGTCCTTCGCTTTTGGTCTCCTCGACCCGGGCAGCGATCACGCGCTCGCACGCATCGTTCCCTTCTGGAAAGACGTCTGGGCATCGTCGCGCCTGCAGTGGTGGCTGCAGGCCGGCCAGTACACGTATACGCCCGATCGGCGACCGCTCCTTGGACCGACAGAGATCCCAGGGCTGGCCGTCAACACCGGCTACAGTGGCCACGGCATCATGGGCAGCATCGGTGGCAGCCGTCGCGCTCTCGATGCGATCTACGGCAGGCTGAAGCCACAGGACAATCCGTTCAGGCCGGACCGGCCGATGCAGGCCCGCGCCTTCGACGTCCTCTAGCCACCATTTAGACTTTCGCGGAATGGAAGCTGAGCGGACCGAGCAAGAGCTGCAACGCCGTCAGAAACTGCAGACCCTCCGCTCGCGGGGGATCGAGCCGTATCAGAGCCGCTTCGATCGGACCCACACCTCCGCTGAGGCGCTCGCGCTGTTCGAGCAAGCCGAAAAGTCGGGGGGAGCGGACGCCCGCAGCGATCGCGTCGCCCTTGCGGGCCGCCTGGTCGCGATCCGGGTGATGGGGAAGGCCACCTTCGCGCACATCCAGGACTACGCGGGGCGAATCCAGCTCCTCGCCAAGGTCGACAAGCTCGGGGACGAAGCCTACAAGCGATTTACCGACCTCGACCTGGGCGACATCATCGGCGTGCACGGCACACTCTTTCGGACCAGGCGTGGTGAGATTACCTGCGAGATTGAGGATTTCGTCCTGCTGGCCAAGGCGCTTCGACCCTTGCCCGAGAAATACCACGGTTTGAAAGACAAGGAGCTCCGCTACCGGCAACGCTATCTGGATCTGATCGCGAATCCCGAGGTGATGGATGTCTTCCTGAGCCGAAGCCGCCTGGTGGAGGAGACACGGGCCTTTCTTCGCGGCCGCGCATTCGTCGAGGTCGAGACGCCGGTTCTGCAGGCGATGGCCGGTGGGGCGACCGCCCGTCCCTTCCGCACCCACCACAACGCCCTCGATACGGACCTCTACCTGCGCATCGCGCTCGAGCTCTATCTCAAACGGCTGATCGTCGGCGGCTACGACCGCGTCTACGAGATCGGCCGAATCTTCCGCAACGAGGGGATGGACCAGTGGCATAGTCCCGAGTACACCATGCTCGAGCTCTACCAGGCCTACACCGACGTCGAGGGGATGATGGAGCTCACCGAGTCCCTGGTCGTTCACCTGGTCGAGCGCGTCAAGGGGACTCCCACGATTCAGTACCAGGGGCAGCAGATCGCCTTCACCCGGCCCTTCAAACGGCTCGAGATGGTGGAGGCGGTTAGCAAGGTGGTGGGGCAGGACGTCAGTAAGGCCGACGTCCCGGCACTCGAGGCGCTGATCAAGAAGCACAAGATCGAACCCAAGCCGGCATTGGGATGGGGCGGGCTCATCGCCGAGCTTTTCGAAGAGCTGGTGCAAGACGCGCTCGTTGAGCCAACCTTCGTTCTCGGGCACCCTGTTGAGGTCTCGCCACTGGCACGCCGGCGTAGCAGCGATGCGCGATTGACCGATCGATTCGAGCTCTTCATCGCCGGTGAGGAAATCGCCAACGCCTTCTCGGAGCTCAACGATCCCGATGACCAGCGCGGCCGGTTCGAAGACCAGGCGCGGGCCCGCGCCGCGGGCGATGAGGAAACGCATCCGATGGACGAGGACTTCCTCACCGCGCTCGAATACGGCTTTCCGCCCACCGGGGGTATGGGGCTGGGGATCGACCGGCTGGTCGCCATCCTCAACGACCAACCCTCGATCCGCGACGTGATCCTGTTCCCCAGTCTGCGGGCGCGCCATGCTGAGCCTTAACTTCATCCGCGAGCACCCCGACCTCGTCAAGGAGGGTGCGCGCAAGAAGGGGGAGACGACGCCGGTCGACGAGATCTTGAAGCTCGACGGCGAACGACGCGAAACCATAGCGAAGCTCGAGCATCTGAAAGCGGAGCAGAACCGGCGATCGGCGGCGATGGCCAAGACGCGAGATCAGGCAGCCATCGACGCGATGCGGGGCCTCAAGGACGAGGTAAAGGCACTCGAGCAAAAGCTGGCGCCGATCGATACCCGGCTCAACGCGCTGCTGTTAGAAGTGCCCAATCCCCCTGACCCTTCCGTGCCCGAAGGAAAGGACGCGTCCGCCAATCCGACGATCCGCGAGTGGGGTCTCGGCCGGGAATTGCCATTCACCCCGAAGTCGCACTACGAGCTCGGCACCCAGCTCGGCCTCTTCGACTTCGAGCGAGGGGTCAAAGTCGCGACATCGCGCTTCTACTTCCTGAAAGGCGCGGGCGCCCGTCTCGAGCGGGCGTTGCTGAACTTCATGATCGATTTGCACATTCGCGAGCACGAGTACATCGAGCTCTTCCCACCCTTTCTGCTCAACCGTGCCGCCATGACCGGCACCGGCCAGTTGCCCAAGTTCGAGGACGACGCCTTTCGCATCGAGAAGCGGGATCTCTTCCTCGTGCCCACCGCGGAGGTCCCGGTGACCAATATGTATCGAGAGGAGATCCTGTCTGCGTCGGCGCTCCCCATCAAGCACGTGGCCTGGTCAACCAACTTTCGCAGCGAGGCGGGCGCGGCCGGCAAGGATACCCGTGGTTACATCCGGTTGCACCAGTTCAACAAGGTCGAGATGGTCAAGTTCGTCGAGCCCGAGCGGTCGAACGAAGAGCTCGAGCTGCTGGTCAAGGACGCCGAAGATGTGCTGCAGCGGCTGGAGATTCCGTACCGCCTGATCCTGCTGTGCACCGGGGACATGGGCTTCGGCCAGTCGAAGACGTATGACCTTGAGGCATGGTCTCCCGGCGAAAGGCGATTCCTCGAAGTCTCGTCCTGTTCGAACTACAACGATTTCCAGGCGCGGCGCGCCAACATCCGTTATCGGCGTAAAGACGGAAAGGTCGATTTTGTCCACACCTTGAATGGATCTGGTCTCGCGCTCCCCCGCACCGTGGTCGCCATCCTGGAGAATTACCAGCAGGAGGACGGCAGCATCCGGGTACCCACGGCGCTGCGCGCCTACATGGGCGGTCTCGACGTCATTCGGTGAGCGGGCGCGCTTTAGTCCGAGCCGAGATGATTCAGGCTCGCGGCCACTGACAAGGAAATCGCCGAAGGCCGGTTGCATTGGCAGATGGCCATCACGAACGTCCAGCAGGGCGTGATCACTGAGGCCGAGTTCGCCAAGATCTGCATCCTCACCTCGAACGGGCGGCTCATCCCAACCCGTGCCCTGGCGGACGACGATCGCCGTGATTTCGAAATCCATATCCGGCGGCAATTCGGTGAGAGCCTGGCGGTCCAGCTGAAGACCGCTAAAACCCTCCGCCTCCATGGCCGATCGCGCGTCTTGCAGATCAATTTCCGGGAAAAAGCTCCGCTAATCAGCGATTCCCGGCTGCTGTATTTCCTGGCGCATTTCGACATCAAGACGCGGGGCTTCACCGATCCAGTGTTCCTTGTTCCCTCGCCGTTCTTTCACAAGCACGCGCTGCACGGGGTCGGTCGCGGGGCCATCCAGCTGCAGTTCAAGGCAAGCATGGAGCCGAATGCGAAAGACATGTGGGCACAGTGGGCGCTGCGGCAGAGCGAACTCGGTCAGCGCATGCTGCACATGCTCAACGCCCAGCCGGGCCACACCCGCTTCGACCCGAAGGTGGCGCGTCTGATCGCGATGAGCGGCATCGTCTGGCTTGGCAAACCTACCGCCGCCACGACGGTTCGGCGATCCAAGGCCGCGTAGGAGTTGTCACGGCGAACCGGGCAACAAGAAGGCGCGCACCACGCCGGCAAATGCGTCCGGTTCGCTAAAGTTCGGCGTGTGGGCGCCCCGGGTCACAACCAGCCTGCCGTTAGGTAGCGCTGCTGTCAGTTCCATGACCCAGCGCTGCGAAACGATCGGGTCATGTTGCCCGCGCACCACCAGCACCGGCATCTCGAGTTTCGGCACCTTGTCTTCGATCCGGTCTTGGAGCGCGATCTGAAAGGTCTCCCATCCGCGGTGCAGGCCGGTGCGCCAGTAGTCGTGGGCGTTGATGAAGTACTCGGGCACCCGCTCTCGTGGAAGGTCGAGGCTGAATCGTGCGAACTGTCGGATGGCCGTTCGGGCGTACCTGTCCATGGTTGGTCCCAGAAGCACTGCTCGGTCGAGCCGATGGGGGTAGCGAAGCCCAAACTCCGCGATTACCTGGCCACCAAAGGAGTTGCCGACAAGGACCGCTCGCCCGATTCCCACCTTGGACATCCAGCTGGCGAGCAGGTCAGCCAAAGCGACCAGAGACAGTGCGTGCCGCGGCTTGGAACTGTGGCCGAATCCTGGAAGGTCCGGGGCTAGAACGTGAAATTCGCCAGCAAGGCGTTTGGCCGTCGGCACCATGTACAGGCTGGAGGTCCCGAGCCCGTGGACCAGGATGACGGGCGGGCGCGGAGTGGC
>JALYYE010000100.1 GCA_030946735.1 Candidatus Dormiibacterota bacterium | reverse complement strand
CATCAACCTCGCGGCCGACAAGACGGCGGTCCTGAAAGAGGCATTCCGTGTACTCAAGCCGGGTGGCCGTCTCGCTGTCTCCGACATGGTCGAGCTGGAGCCGCTGCCCGTGCAGCTCAAGTCAGCGATGGACTCCTGGGCCGGCTGTGTTGCGGGTACCATCCCGGTTGACGCCTACCGCGCCGCCGCGACCGAGGCGGGCTTCGATGCCGTCGAGATCGAAATCACGAACACCTTCGGTCCCGGCGAAGCCGGCTTACCCGACGGTTCCGGAAAGATCGCCAGCGCCTTTATTCGCGCAAGGAAGCCCTAGGAAAACAAAAAGGCCTGGGCGCACGCCCGGGCCTTCAGATTCAGGGTAAGTGAGTCTTTAGGCGACGCGCACTCGAGAGGCGCGCGGCCCCTTGGGCGCCGATGCTTCGACGTCGAAGCTGACCTTCTGCCCTTCTTGCAACCCCTCGAACGAGCCCTCGACGGACGACCGATGGAAGAAGTACTCCTTGCCGTCCTCGCCGCTCAAGAATCCGAATCCGCGATCCATCACGAGTCGCTTGATCGTACCGTTCTGCGCCACGTCTGTCGCTAGCTCCTTCGCAAAGTTATCCCCGGCCGAACTGCGTTTCCTGGGCGTGCCATGACCGGGCTGACTCCGCCCTTAATCAAGCATATCATGGGTGCTATTGCGACGGCCAAAACTGGCCGAAGGAGGGGTAACCGCGATGCGTAGCACGATGCCCGACTTCCCCCTGACGCTTCAGCACTTCCTCTGGCGTTCGACCTCTCTCTTCCCCACCAAGGAGATCGTGACCCGGCGCGAGAGCGGCCGTCACCGCTACACATATGCCGACTTCGGACGCCGCGTGGCCCAGCTGGCCCACGCGCTGCGGGAGCTGGCAGTCGGTCCCGGAGACCGGGTGGGCACCCTGGCCTGGAACAACTACCGTCACCTGGAGCTGTACTTCGCGGCGCCCTGCTCCGGCGCCGTCCTGCATACGCTGAACCCGCGCCTGTTCCCCGAGCACCTCGAATTTGTCATCAACGACGCCGAGGACAAGGTCATCTTCGTCGACGCTTCGCTGGTGCCGGCCCTGCAACGCGTCGCCAAGAACCTGAAAACCGTCAAGCAGTTCGTCGTGATGACCGACGGCCCCTCCCCGGACGGGGTCACCCCAAGCGTCTCCTACGAAGCGTTGCTCGGTGGCCGGCCGACGGACTTCGATTGGCCTGCCCTCGACGAGCGCGACGCGGCTGCCATGTGCTACACGTCCGGCACCACGGGAAAACCCAAGGGTGTGGTCTACAGCCACCGGTCCTCTGTCCTGCACTCGTTCGGGATCGCGATCGGCGGCGGCATCGGCCTGGCCGAGTCCGACAGCATCCTTCCGGTGGTGCCCATGTTCCACGCCAACGCCTGGGGCCTGGCCTACGGGGCCACCATGCTGGGTGCCAAGCAGGTCTTTCCGGATCGGTTCCTCGATCCGGTCAGCCTCACCGAACTGATCCGGGAGGAAAAGGTCACGTTCAGCGCGGGCGTACCCAGCGTCTGGATCGCGCTGCTGCAATACCTGGACAAGACGGCGACCAATCTCGACGGACTCCGCATGTTCGTCGGCGGATCGGCGCTGCCGGCCGGACTTTATGACGGCCTCAGCCGGCACGGCATCGATACCAACCAGGGATGGGGCATGACCGAGACCTCGCCGGTTGCCGCCGTCGCCACCATGAAGAGCTACATGCCGGAGTCCGATCGCAGGCAGGTACGGCTCAAGGCAGGACTTCCGCTTGCCGGCGTCGAGCTGCGCCTCGCCAACGTGGAAACCGGTGAACCGGTCCCCTGGGATGGCAAGAGCGTCGGTGAGATACAGGTGCGCGGCCCCTGGGTGACCGCGAGCTATTACCGCGGCGTCGACCCCGAACGCTTCACCAAGGACGGCTGGCTTCGCACCGGCGACGTGGCCAACGTCGATCGCGAAGGTTACGCGCAGATCGTCGACCGCACCAAGGACCTGGTGAAGTCCGGCGGGGAGTGGATCTCCTCGGTCGAGCTGGAGTCGGCCATCATGGGTCATCCCAAGGTGCTCGAGGCGGCCGTCATCGGGGTCCCCCACCCAAAGTGGCAGGAGCGGCCCGTCGCCTACGTCGTCGCCAAGTCCGAGTTCAAGGGCGCGGTCACCCAGGCGGAGATCATCGAGTTCCTCCAGCCGCTGGTCGCGAAGTGGTGGCTCCCCGACGCGGTGCGCTTCGTCAACGAGATCCCCAAGACCAGCGTCGGGAAATTCGACAAGAAGGTGATCCGCGAGCAGGCGCTCAAGGAACCGACGGCGGCGCACCCATCGGAGTAAGACAACCCGGTGACGGTGGCGCGACAGTACGGCGGCGGATCGCCCGATGCGCCGAACGCAAAGGCGCCCTTAATGCTGGTGCGTTAGAACGGAGACTAGAAGGATGTGACCCTGCAATGGATGCCTCCAGCCAATTCGAGGCGCTCGTTCCACAGCCGCTGGATGCGGAGGGAGTTGAGCGGCGCCGCGAGCTCGAGGACATCCACGAAGAGCTGCTCCTGAGCATCCTGGCCCTTGAGGAAGAGTGGCAGCTCGATAACCGGATCGCCTACTCCCTCCGGCAACGCAAAGCCGCCTGAGCCGTCAGCGCCGTCCTGGCCGGCCCCGCAGGATCGCCATTGCCTGCTCCATGCGCCGCCGCTGCGTCTCGGCACGCTTAGCCCCGGTCACCCACTGGATGAATTCCTTCTTGCGGGTGGGGGAGAGTTTCTCGAACGCCGCCCCCGCGGCGGCGTCGGCGTCGAGTGCGGAGCGCAGCACGTCGGGCAGGTCGACTGCACGCAGCTCGGCATCGTACTCCAGCCCCACCGTAAGCCGGTCCCCGTCTGCCACCCCGGCCGCTTCCCGGACCTCGCGGCGCACCCCTAGGTAAGACTTCCCGCCGTAGATCGCGATCGTCGTCCGGTAGGTGTAGCCGTTGATGGTCACCCTGACCGGCGCACGCTTTTGGTGGCCTAGCGCCGTCAGCGCCTCCGGCGGGACGCGGATGAAACACGCGCCCTGGTCGGATTCGAGGTGGCTTTCAAAGTCCAACTGAGGCATCCCGGCTTGATTTTCGGGCAAATTCGCCAGAATGTCGCACGTTTTGGGCCTTCCGTGCGTTTGCAACCCACGACAGGGCCCATGGCCCATTCGGATTTACACGACGGAGGACACGATGGCGAAAACCCAAAAATGGACCGCGTCGACGTTCGTCAGCCTGGTGCACGACAATCTCACCGAGAAGGGCCACAAGGTCAAGAAGTCGGACCTCACGTGGGCCGTCAAGGACGCCTTCCAGGCGGCCGTTTCGGCAGGCGCTCGTGGCACGCGCGTGCGTTTCCCCGAGATCGGCGCCCTGGCATCGCGTGACGTCAAGGCTCGCAAAGCAGGGAAAGGCACCAATCCCTTCACCGGCGAGTCGATCATGCTGAAGGCGCGGCCGGCTTCCAAGAAGCCGCGCTGGTCGTTCCCCAAGGCCGTCCGCGAGGCCTACAGCCGCACGGCCACCCGCAAGGCCGCCTAAGCAGTCTATTCGACAACAGGGCGCCGGATATGACCGGCGCCCTGTTCGTTTCTTGACAGGCTCCCGATTTCGCCTGACTATGATGGGAGCGATGAGACGAAACCTGATAGCGGGACTGCTGATTGCCATCGGCCTGGCATTGATGGCGACCGCTCTCCCCGCCAGTGGCCTGGTTCGCCTCGGTTCGTCTGCAGTGGCGACCCAACCAATCCCGGCGCTGGGCGATCCGCTATCGCCTCCCCACCAGCATCCGAAATTCCTTCCCAACACCAACAGCAGCGGCTCCGGCCCGAACCAGGTGGTGGCCTACCTCTCGATTCCGAGGCTGGGCATCAAGAAAGCCCCAATCTTCGACCGAGGCGTCGACTCGAAAGGCAATATGCTGATCGCCAAGGGCTACTCGGTTACCCACTACGCTTTCTCCTCCCCCATCGGGAGCGGCAACGCGGTTCTCTACGGCCATGACGACATCGAGGGCAGCGTCTTCGCCAGCCTCAAGGACCTGAAGGCGGGCGACGAGGTGGACGTCGCGGATGCCAGCGGGGTGGATGTCGTCTACCGCGTCACCGGTAAGCCCACCATCGTCGCCCCGACCGCGATTCAGATTCTCGACCCGACCAACGATGTGCGGCTGACGCTCTTCACCTGCTGGCCGAATTGGGTCGACACACAGCGGGTGGTCGTGACGGCAATGCCTGCCGCGGCTTAGTGGTTCGTTTCCTGGGGCGGCTCCTGAAAATACTTCAGTAGTTCTTCAAGGGCTTTGGCCGCCTCGGGGTCGCGAAGCAATCGCTCCTGCATTTCCTGTACCTGCTTGACCAGCTCCTTGGCCTGCGTCTCCTGCGCAACCTGCAGCAGCACCGGCTGCGTCGCCGCCGAGACGATCATGGTCGCTTGCTGCCGGAGCATCTCTACGCCCTGGCACCCGAGGCAGGTGCCGGCATTGTTGCAGTGACAGAGCTGCAGGCGCAGGTTATCGAGCTCGCGCTGGAGTGGCGACAGATCGACCGGCTGGCTCATCTTTCAAGCTTAGTCTGCAGAGCGGGCACGTCAGACCTGGGCGTCTTCACGCCGAAAGCGGTCGATCAGGAATCGCTTGTGCGCGAGGAGCCTGTCCATGTCCGTGTGGTGGACGATCTCGGCTACCTGTCGCATCTCGGTATCGAGGAAGTCGAGCTCCTCCACAAGCACGTCGACGGCGGGACGGCCATGGCTGCCGGGCTGGGACGAAACGTAGCCGCTTGGGAGCCGAAGATAGGCCTCGACCGCCGTTGGCAAATAGTCGGAGACTGTGCGCTCGACGAGGTAAAGCTCCGGCGCGCCGAGCGGTAAGCAATCGAGGCGCGGAAGGATCTCCGTGCGGATCGTTAGCTCGATCCGCTGCATTCGCCTCAGGACAACTGGGGGTACGCGCCCCGCCGCCGCCCCAATCTGCTCGGCGAGCGACTTCTGCACCCGCTTGGGATCGAATCCAAATCGACTGATGCGTGGGTTGCCGCGGACGGCAAGGGCGCCCGCCAGGTAGAGGCCGGCCACGAGCAGCAGGCCCTGGACGCCCACCGGGTCAGCGAGGACCAGGCCGGCGCCCACCAGTGCCAGCGCCGAACCGGTCAGGTTACGGCGACTGGCCAGGTAGCAGATCAGCCCGCGCCCTGGAGCGGACGCGGGCAGCGATGAGCGGTACGGCGCGATCGCGCTTCCCATCGGACTCCCCTGTTCTACGGCGTGCGCAGCGGCAATTTCAGCTCGTCCGGGATCGGCGCCAGCTCGGTTGCCGGCGCTTCGTGGGCCCGCTCCAGGTACGCCTGGGCGCGGGCTACCTCCCTGGAGAGCGCGTTGATCGTCTGCCGCATGCTCTCCAGCGCCTGGAGCTTGGAGGCGTCGATGGTGTCGATCGTCGCGTAGATGTTGGCGAAGGCTGCCTGCAGTTTCTCGATGCTGACGGTCGCGCTCGCCGCCTGCTCATGGACGCCGGCGGACTGTTGACGCAGCATGGCCGAGGTGCCCTCGATCATGTCGGCAGTGGTCTCGTTCAGCGCGCCGATCTGGTCGAGCACGAGTTTCTGATTCACTAGGCCCTGCGCCGTCATCACCGCCGTGCGCAGCGCCGACACCGTCGTGGTCGTCGCGCGATCAACGCCCTTGACGAGCTCGAGGTTGTTCTTGCGAACGAGCTCCAGGGCTAGGTAGCCCTGGGCGCTCACGGCGAGCTGGGTGGCGAGATCCTGGGTTTTCTGCCGAACGTAGAAGAGACAGTCCTCGCGCAAGGTCTTCGCCCTCTCAGGATCCTGGGCCTGCACCTCGCGGATGCGAGCCTCGAGTGCGGCATCCATCGCCCGGGCAAGGTACAGGTATTGCTTGAGCCGATCCATCACGGCCCACAGGTTGACCTTCTCCTGCTCGATCGCCGCATTGTCCTTGAGTAGCTCGTCCTGGCCTCGGTAGAGCGCCTGCACGATGGCGTTGAGGTGGCCCTGGGCGGACTCGTACTTGCCGAAGTAATCGCGTAGGCGGTTGCCCAGCGGGAGGATACCGAAGAGCCGGCGCCGGTCGAGCAACCCGCGCTCCGACGGATCGAGGTCTTCAACGGTACGCCGGAGTTGGAGCAGGGCGCTCGACACCGAAGATTTGTCCTGGCCGCGGGCGAGCGCGCCGAGCGGGCGGTCGAGCATCCGGTTGGAAACGCTGGCGGACTGCCTGATCTCCTCGTTCCCCAACGCGTGGATTCCGTCGACCTTCTTCTTGAAGGCCTCGGAACGGGGATCAGCCGCCAGCAGCGCGTCGAGGTAGGCGCCGACGGCGGCGTCGAGACGCGCGGTCGTTTGCGGGTCGAGCGCGATCATCGGGGCGGGGGTCATAGCAGCGGACGCCGCCGGGTCGGATGGACTCAGGGAAAGGTCAGAGTTCGCCTCGACCGTCGTGCGCATGGACTCGCTCCTTTTGCTAGCCCGTGGGTGGATACAGACTGGTTTTTCCCGAAAATCGGCCGTCTCACACCTGAAAATTTCTGGGAGCGGGTTAGACGACGGAAATGAATTCGGGACGGCAACGGTAGGCTTAGCTTTGTGAGGGCAACCGCGGTGGACGGCCGGATGTTCATGAACGGCGAGCGAGTCTGGGCCCGATCGGGCGCCAGCTTCGATGCCATCGATCCGGCGACGGCCGAAGTTTTCGCCAAAGTCGCCTTGGGGGACCAGGCTGACGTCGAGGCGGCGGTCGCGTCGGCGCGGATGGCGATGGGCGCATGGGCCGCGCTGCCGCCGGTTCGGCGCGTTGGCGTCTTGAACCGGCTGGCCAGCCTGCTGCGGGAGCACAGCGCGGAATTCGCTGAGCTGGAGAGCCTCGATGTCGGCAAGCCGTTGCGCCAGGCGGAAGACGACGTCGCCGCCGCCGCGGGCTACTTCGAATACTTTGCCGGTGTGGCCGATAAGGTCTCCGGCTCAAGCATTCCCCTGGGAAAGGGCTTCGTTGACTTCACGCTTCGCGAGCCGCTGGGTGTGTCGGCCCAGATCGTTCCCTGGAACTACCCGCTGCGCCTTGCCTCGCGGGGAATCGCGCCGGCGCTCGCGTGCGGCAACGCGGTCGTGGCAAAACCGGCCGCGGAAGCCGGTCTCAGCGTCGTCTGGTTGGCGGAGCTGGCGATGGAGGCGGGCCTCCCACCCGGTGTGTTCAACGTCGTGACGGGTGGGAGAGAAACCGGGGCGGCGCTTGCCTCCCATCCCGGAATCAACCACATCACCTTCACCGGCTCGGTCCCGACCGGAATCGCGATCATGAAGGCGGCCGCGGACAACGTCGTGCCGGTCACCCTCGAGCTGGGTGGCAAATCACCGAACATCGTCTTTGCGGATGCCGACCTGGAACGCGCCGCCGCATCCGCGGCTACCACACTGATGCAGAATTCCGCGCAAACCTGCACCGCGCCGACTCGACTCCTGCTCGAGGAATCGGCCCACGACCGCTTCGTCGAGCTGCTCGCGCAGCGCATCGGGACCATCCGCATGGGCCGTGGGCTTGACAACCCGGACATGGGACCGGTTGTCAGCGAGCGCCAGATGCAGCGGGTCCTCGGCTACATCGCCACTGGAGCCCGGGAGGGGGCGACGGCTGTGGCTGGTGGCCGCCGCGCAGATGGCAACGGCCTCACCCGCGGCTACTTCGTCGAGCCCACCTTGCTCGACCGCGTTGCCCCCGGGACTACCCTCGAGCAGGAAGAGATTTTCGGCCCGGTGCTGACCGTCACCACCTTCGCATCGGTCGAGGACGCGGTCGCCCTCGGCAATGGCACGCCCTATGGGCTCGTGACCGGGATCTGGACCCGCGACCTGAGCAAAGCGCTCACCGTGGCTACCGCGATCAAGTCGGGACAGGTACGCATCAACAGCTACAGCGTCGAGGGCAGCATCGGCCTGCCCTTTGGCGGCTACAAGCGCAGCGGTTTCGGACGCGAGCAAGGCGTCGAGGCGCTGGCGAACTACACGCAGATTAAGAACGTGATGATCAATTTCGGCTGAGGTTCAGGTGGCGTTCCTGATCAAGCACTCCTCCGTGACCGACCAAGCTCAGCCTGGTCCCGCGTCCAGTTGAGATGACTGCGCTATCCGGCCGGGGTGGGGTGTGCCTTTTTCAGCACGTCGAGGACCTGGTTTTGGCCGTCGAGGATCTGGATCTGCATCTTGGCCAGCTCGTGGATCGCGTGCAAGGTCTCGTGATCGGCGATGGCGCGCGCATCACTGGCGGCCAGGGCGCGGTTTGCACTC
>JALYYE010000259.1 GCA_030946735.1 Candidatus Dormiibacterota bacterium | reverse complement strand
CATGGAAACAGGGTAAACTGGCTACCGCCTCCGCGGGGAGGTGGCAGAGTGGTCGAATGCGAGCGCCTGCTAAGCGCTTGAGCGGGTGTTTCCGCTCCCCGGGTTCGAATCCCGGCCTTCCCGTACCTCAACCCCATGCCAACGCCCGGAAAGCGATCGAAGTACGATGACGCGGGCTGGCATGCCGGCGGTGATTTTCCCGCGGAGTTGCCGTATTCCCAGGGCGGCGTCCACATCGCCATGTTCCTCGCCTGGATCCTCCGCCGGGGCTTGTACAACGCGGAAATCTTTGAACCCGCCGATGTTGAAATGGCTCAGCGGCAGAGTGTCTCGGTCCTTGGTCTCCTGGATCAGTTTGACGAAAAGCTGGTTGCTGACGAACTGAGCAAAGAAGGAAACGCGTTCGCCGGGTACTATTACGGCTTTCCGGACGACCTAGTCGTCACTCCGTACCTGAGTGATTACGACCAGACACTCGGTGCCGGGCTTCCCAGTCTGTACCACGTCGCTCCCACGTGGGAGAACTACGCCAAACTCGAGCCGGTTATGGACGGGCGCTATCGCGAGTGGGTCGCGAGTGGTCGACCGGCTCAGCGCGCCGCTGCCCCCGCTTCACCTCGTGCCAACACTGTGCGAAATATCCTCGCTTGGATCGTGGGTATCGTGTTGTTCGGTCTGGGTGCGCTATTTGTGCTCGCATGGGTGCTTTCCCGACTGCATCCCTAGCCCGCATCGGTCTGCAGGACCGGCACGCGGCCGGTCCAGATGTCGACTTCCTGGAGCCCGTGCATTCCCAGCGCCTGGGCGATCTCGCCGCAGTGATAGGCGTCGTGGGTGATCAGCCGCATGAGGACCGATTGCCGACTGTGGAGCTGCACTTTGCCATTGATCTCTCGACGGAATTCCTCCTGGAGCATCTCCGGCGTCCATCGGTTGAGGCAATCCTCGACGATCGTCCAGGTTATTTCCAGCGCTGAGACGAGCTCCCTTGCCTTGCGCGGATGGGTCAGGTCGTCTTCCCATCCCATGCCAGTGGGATCGGTAAACGGAGTCCGTTCGGCGCCGGGCTCCTTGAAGATATGACACAGCCAGTACACGCGAGCTCCGGCGGTGTGGGCGGTGGTGGCCCAGATCGGCCAGAGGTCGGGTGCGGCTCGCAGTGCGAGCTGCTGGGGGGAAAGTGCGCCGATCCTCTCGATGAGGCGCTCATTCGCGAATCTCCATCCGTCATAGAAGGGTGCGACGTTCATGCCTTACCTACTTTACTGTCGATCAGTGCGATGAGCGTCTGCGCGTCTTGGATGGCGTAGCCCTCCATGTCATTGTTGAAATAGACGAACACATCAAGGCCATCGCGGCGCCATTCGATGACGCGACCGGCCCACGGCTGGAGAGCTTGCCGGCCATAGCCAAGACCGTGAGAGGGCAGATGCATCCTTATATATGTGAAGTCACTCGTGATCTCGAGCGACTTGGGCATCTTCGGGTGATCGGGAATGCAGAGCGCGATCCGGTGCGCGCGGAGCAGCTCGAAGACCGCCGGCACGAGCCACGAATCGTGCCGGAACTCGAGCGTGAATCGCGTGTCCGTCGGCAACATGCCGACGAAGCGCTCCAGCCGCGCCATGTCCAGGTGGAAGTTTGCCTGCAGCTGGAATAGGATCGGGCCCAGTTTGTCGCCGAGGCCACGGGCCGCGTCGACGACCAGGTCGATCGACGGCTGCTCGACGGCGAGGCGCTTGATGTGGGTAACGTAACGGCTTCCCTTGACGGCGAAGACGAAGCCTGGTGGGGCCTGCTCTCGCCAGGCCTCGAAGCGCTCCCGCGGCGGCTGTCGATAGAACGAGTTGTTGAGCTCGACGGTATTGAAGTGCTGGACGTAAAAGGCAAAGTGCTCACGCGCCGGCATCTTCTCGGGGTAGAAGACCTTCCGCCAGTGCGGATACGACCAGCCCGAACAGCCGATCCGGATGTCGCCAGCCATTGATGACCATTCTGCGGAAGCGCGTCGAGCTCAGGCGACGGGGACAGTGTCCGGCGCGCGGACGTGATAGTAGTCATAGACGGGTGCGATCGCCCGCAGCCGGCCATCATCCGCGCGGGCCAGTTTCCACCCGCCCTCGTGCACCATCCAGTGGTGTCGATGGCACAGCAGGCTCAGATTGGATAGGTTGGTGGGTCCGCCCCGAATCCAGTGCACTAGGTGATGCGCGGCACTCCACGACGCGGTCCGTTCGCAGCCAGGCCACTGGCAGTGCTGATCGCGGGCGTTCAGCGCGCGGCGGGTTGCGCCGGAGACCACACGGGCTGCTCGCCCGACGTCGACCACGACGGAGTCCGGACCGAACACGACCCGCGCGATATTTCCGTCGCATGCCAGACGCTGGACGGTCGCGGACGAGATCGGCGTCGAGAACTCCATGTCGGCGGCAGGGGATCCCCGCAATCCCTCCAAAGTTTCGAGGGTCGTGGTCACCTGGAGATGCGGGCGCTGGCTCGCGTGCTGCGGCACGAGCCCGGCATCGAGCGAATGAAGCGACAGCTCGACGACCGCATCGCCCTGGCGACGCTCGAGGCAGCGATCGTCAGCCTCGCCCATCGGTTGGGCGAGCGGCTCGAGGGCCGTTCGCAGGGCCGCTCCACCGATCGGGTCCAGCTGGCCGCTGATGAGAAGCGACCCATCCTCCCACACAGTGAATTGCAGCCGCCGTTCCTCGACAGCGATGCGCTGCTCCCTGGCCACGCCCTCCGGATCGAGCGCGTGGCGCAGGCGCTGACAGTAATGCCAGAGCCGTCCGGCTGAGGATTCCCGGGCGTGCGCGAGGATGTCATCTTCCTGAAAGACAGATTCGGGAGTGGTACTCGAGAGCGCGGTCGCGGTGCGCGCAATAACCGACAGGTGGGCGAAGCCAATCTCACCTCCGACCATTGCCTGCGCGCATTTCGCAATCCGGGGTAGCTGCTCGCCGACACTGATGGAGTCGTAGGCTGCACCGCTCTTCATCTTGCAGTTGTGCCGGATCCACTCGCCGGCGGTCGGCGCGTCGAGTCGGTCCGCAGTCTCATTCCCACGAAACTCTGCTGACAACCGTGCCGCCTCTTTCGAGAATGCCAGGCTGAGGCGATCACGTACGTAGCTGAGTCGCTTGAGCCTGCCGGTGATATCGCCGGACGGTAGGTCGCAAACAACCAACTCCAAGAATTCATCGACATCGCGAAGGATTGGCTCCCCCACAGGACTGCTCCGGGACGGCGCCGCGAAGACGCTCATCGGGATTTGCAAAAGACCGGCGACGTCCGCCACATACGCAGCTCCAGCTGGCGCCGCGCACGCCGGAGCCGGCTGACGCGGGCAAGCTCGTCGTCAATCCGCTGGTTGGTGCGACGGATGTGCTCGTCAAGGGCTACGGCCAAATCCTCGGGCCGGTAGCTGGTGCTCGCCGACGCTCCCCCCACCCCCATCTTCACGATGACATTCGGGGTTATATCCTTCACGCAAGGTTGGGTGCTATGATCCGGCTATGCCGGACCGGCCCCTCGACCCCTTCTGGCCCGCGTGGAAGTGGGCGTTACAGCGGGGAGTCGCCCATGTGGACCGCCTCTTGGTAGGCGGTGTCGGGGCGTTCCTTGCGGCCACCCTCGCCCGGGTGTGGTTAACCGACAACGTATTTCTTCTGTTCGCAATCGGCATTATTGGGGCTTTCGTGGCTGCCTATGGATGGGCCTTTATTCGTGCCCCTTATGAGCAGCGGGACGCGCTACGGTCGACGGTTACGGCGCAGAGGGAACAGGAAGCCATCAGCTGCCAGCGGGAACACCGTCTGATCACTGATCGAGCCCTCACGAATGAGGAGTTCTTCGTTTGGGAGTTATTAGACGATCCTTCCAATAAGAAGCCGGTCGTGAGCAACAAGATATTGACCGATTGCGTCATCAAAGGGCCAGCAATGGTCACGTTAATCGGCAAGGGCGAACTGGCAGGCAACAAGCTGGGCGAGGGCGACCTGGAGTCAGTTCTTCACGAAATGCCGAACCCCGGAAACAAGCAGGGGATTATCGCGTTTGTGAATTGCAAGATAATTGGGTGTCATTTTCGCGCCGTCGGCTTTTACGGTCCAAAAGAACTGCTCGATAAGATCCGGGAGGGCACGACGGTTGTCTAAAGGGTCATTGAGCCTTAGCGGTCAACCTTGCATAGGGCAGATTTTCGCTGTGAAGCAGCCTCAGGATGGTGTCCCGGAACAAGAATGGGTTCTCCCGGTTGTTGAACCGGAACGCCATCTCGTCGAGGTAGGCCGGTAAATGCTTGACGCTGAGCTGATGGTAGGAGCCGACGATAGAGCGCTTGAGAAGCGACCAGACACCCTCTACGGTGTTGGTATGCACATCGGCCCGCACCCACTCGTGCGCCCGATGATCGACCGTCTCATGGGTCGTGTTGTGATCGGCAATATCGGCGGTGACGTACCCCTTCCAGCCGTCCGTCATGATGCGCGGCGCGTCGGGGTCAATCGTCTCTTGGATGAACTTGGTCAGATCGCGGCGGGCATTGTGCTTTTCGACCCGCAAGCGGATTCTCCCGCCGCGCTCGACGGCTCCCAGGACCATCGTCTTGTTGTCCTTGTAGCCACCGCCAACGTGCCGACGCTTGCCGCCGATCCACGTCTCGTCCACTTCGACGATGCCGGAGAGCGGGATCGGGTTCTCGTCCTTCATTGCGGCACGGATGCGATGGGTCAGGTAGAACGCGGTCTTGTAGGTGGTGCCCAGTTCGCGCTTGAGTTGGTTGGCAGAAACGCCTTTACGGGACTCGCCGATCAGGTAGGCGGCAGCGAACCACTTCCAGAGCGGCAGGTGGCTGTCGGTGAAGATCGTGCCAGCCGTGACCGAGAACTGGTAGCGGCATGAGTCGCAGTCAAACTGGTTGCGCTTCACGATGCGGGAGATTTTCTCCGACTGGCAACGCGGGCACCGGACGCCATCGGGCCAGCGAAGCTCCTCAAGGTAAGCGCGACACTTCTCCTCACTGCGGAACCTATCAACCAAGGCCGTCAGCGTCATGGCGGGCTTTACGGAGCGAGGTCTAGCCATTGCCCAAGCCCAAGCGGAAAGCGCACGAACTGACGACCCATGAGGCGGTCCACAAGCTATTCGGGAAACCGGGGGTTAGGCATCTAAAACGGGTAGCAGGGACGGACGAGCCACCGCCCGAAACCCCCCCGAAATCGAGTTCGAAACCGCCTAAGAAGCCCATCCAAGAGTGAGTATGGCATGTATTCAGCCCTGTGTCAAGTATACAATCCCGATGACATTATACGAACATATGTTCGTAGTGTCAAGTCTTGAGGTCGGTCAAACAGGGTGAGAGAATCCCCTTCGTGGTTACCGCGATCGTGCTGATCGAGGCGGAGCGGTCAGCGATCGCCAAGCTCGGGCCGGCCCTGGCCGACGTGCCAGGTGTGGCGGAAGCCTACTCCGTGACCGGGGAGTTCGATTTCGTGGCGATCCTCCGGGTCAAGAACCACGAAGAGATTGCCGACGTCGTGACCTCACGGCTGTCGAAGGTGCCAGGGATCGTCAAGACCCACACGCACGTCGCCTTCAAGGTCTACTCGAAGCACGATCTCGAGGCGATGTTCAGCGTCGGACTGCAGGAGGCGCGCTAGGCTGACGAGGGGGGCGCGTCGCCCCCGCCGAGCGGCAGGGCCTTCGCGACGCGCATCCATGTGCGCCACTGGTGGCGGAGGACCTCTACGGCCAGCAGCACGCTCGTGACGGCACCGAGACTGATAGCGACCAGCGGCGCCTTCCAGATTGCGCCGGCGACGATGGCGGTGAACGCACCGCCAACCACCGCGTTGACCACGGCGATCGCCGCGGCCGACGCCAGGAACTGCTGCCAGCGAAGCTTGAACAAACCGACGGCCTCCAACCCGACCTGGTCGATCTGGGTCTGCCTGAAGTATTGCGCTTGATTTGGATCGATGCCCTCGTATACGCGATGGATCCGGCCGATGGCTCGGGCATAGATGACATCCTCGACGCCGGTTTGCAGCAATCGGCCATACGTGATGAGACCGAGGAAGAAGACGACTGGAAGAATCGCCAGCGCGAAGATGAGAAACGCGTCACCGAACTTAGAGACCTGGCCCACCAGGGCAAGGGCGACGACCGCGCTCGATAAGGTGGTCAGGTACAGACCGGAGCGAGCTGCGCTCTCCGAGACCGTCGAGGATCGCGCGCTCTGCAGCGCGGTATGCTCGGTCGTCAAGGCCTGCATGAACTCGGCCCGACGTCGCGCCGCCGCCGCGTCATCGTCGGCTGCCATCGATTCAGTATGGGGCCATCTTGACTAGCGAACATTTGTTCGATAAGATCTAGCCAGCCTCAGCGTCTGGTCTTGCGTCCCCGGGGAGGCCTGATGTCACCGCGGTTCTCGCCATCTCTCCTTAGGGACGTGCTCAAATGCCAGATCGGCTGCAACAAGCTATTACGGTGCTCCAGACCCGCTTCGGGAGCGCCGCGCCGCGCCCGGCGGCACCTCCGTGTCCGGCACGATCCTCCGGGATTCCCGAGCTCGATGCGTTAACCGGGATCGGCGGGTGGCCGGTGGGCCGGTTGAGCTTGCTGGCGGGTCCGAGGGGCTCGGGCAAGCGAACGCTGGCGCAGCGGAGTATCGCCGCCGCCAGCCAGGAGGGACCGGTTGCCTACGTCGACATGCCAGGCCGTCTCGATCCGGAATTTTTGAGCCACTTCGAGGCGCGGCTCGACCAGCTGCTGGTGGTGCGACCGAAGTCCATGAAAGAAGCGATGGCCAGCGTGCGGGTGCTGGCGCGCGCCGGGGTCGACTTCATCGCCATCGACCTGCCGCGCACCCGATCGTCCGGACTCGATGCCGAGTTGCCACACCTGCTGCACCGCGCGGCCGAAGCTGAGTGCACGCTCTTGCTGATCCACGACGCCGACGCCGAGGACGCGATCCGCTACTACGCGAGCCTGATCTTGAGCTTCCAGCGAAGCGCATGGGTCTTTCGTCGCGATGGTGACCTGGAAGGTTTGCAAGTCGAGGCCACCGTCGTCAAGAATCGGCTGGCACCGCCGGGTCTAACGGCCCGATGGATCATTCCCTACCCAATCCCATGATTTGCTGTGTTCGCACGCCCCACCCATCGCTGGTCGCCGCCTGGTTGACGGCGCCGGCATTGCGCGGCCGTCCAATGATCCTCGGCGGGCTCGCGCACGAGCGGGCTTCGGTGACGACGGCATCGGCCGAAGCGCGAGCTCAGGGTGTAGTCGAGGGAATGAGTCTCAACCAGGCTCAACAGTTTGCGCCGGATGCGGTCTTTCAACCGGTCGACGAGGAGGCCACAGCCAGGGTCCGCCAGTCCCTGCTCCTGACCCTGCACCACTTCACCCCCGACGTGGCTCCCGGTGAGGGTCCTGGCTGTGCCTTCCTCCGTCTCGACCGCCTCGCCCTTCGCTGGCCCGACCGTTCGCAATTGCTGGCCGCTATCAGCGGTGCCATTGACGCCGCGATCCGCGTCAGGCCGGCGCTTGGCGTGGCGACGTCGATGTTCGTCAGCACGGTCGCGGCCGCCCAGGCGACGGCCACCGGTCCCCTGATCGTCGAGAAAGAGAAGACGCGAGCTTTTCTCGCGCGCTACCCGATCGATGTCCTGCCACTCGATGACGACCTGCGCGAATACCTCGAACTCCTTGGGATCAAGACGATCGGCCGGCTGCAGGCGATCTCCCGACCGGCGTTTCGACGCCAGTTCGGCCAGAAAGCCCTCGACATCTATGACCTGGCGCACGGCCATGATCGATGTCGCTTGCGGCTGTGGCGTCCGGCCGTCCGAATCGAGGAAAGCGAGCCACTCGAGCCACCGGTCGACAACACGCAGGCACTGCAGTTCATCGCCCGCGCGCTGGCCGAGCGGGTGAGTGCCTCGCT
>JALYYE010000257.1 GCA_030946735.1 Candidatus Dormiibacterota bacterium | reverse complement strand
GGCCCGGACGATGTCAAGTTTCGCGGGACTGACCTGCGCCAGCCACTGCGACCGCTGATCCACGTCACCCAGCGCGCAGCGAGGGTAGAAGCGGCCTCGATTCTCCCGGTCGGTCCCGGTGCCGAGGTGGCGGCAGGTGAGCCAGGTGCCAAGCGGCTTGTTGCGCGAGTCGGAGGCAATGAAGCTGGTCCCCTGAAATGCCGGGCACCCATCAAAGCCGTCGGGGAACGGCCGAGGATACACACAGCGGTCAGCGTGCTCGTCCGCACCGCGCATATTCGCCCACTCGGGCTAGCACATATTATTCAATCCGCCATGGCCCGTCAACGGTCCCCAGGCCAGCTTGGCCGGCGAGGCTGACGCCGCTCGCTTTACATCGCCTTGAAGGTCTCGGCCACCTCGATCGAGCCGCCTGACGACAGAACCGGGCAGCCCTGAGCCAGCTTCACCGCGGCATCGAGGCTGTCGGCCTTGATCAGGCTGTAGCCCGTGACCGGGTTCTGGCCGCCGCCCTCGGCGATGCTGCCCTTGCTCGAGATCGTCTTCGCCCGCATGACGGGGTTCCCGCCGTCCGCCAGGGCCGGACCGAGATCCTGGAACCACTTGCCCCATTGCGCCATGATCTGGTTTCGGGCCGCTTCATCCTGCGCCATTCCGCCGCCGCCGTGATACGCGAGTAGATAAGTCGCCATTCGTCTCCCTCCTCTTAGGGTTTACGGTTTTCGCCAATCAAGCGTCGATACTGAGGAACCTACGCCACGCCGTTACTGGACAGGGGTCGACTCGGTGGATTTCGGTATCGGCGCGCAGACGGAGACGTACTCGGGCAACACGCCGTTCCATCCGCCCCGGTTGGCATCACGCCAGCCTGGGCCTCGACTGCCGAGCCTCTCCCAGCCCCGGTGCTCGATCTCCACCCGCGTGTGACCGATGCCGCGGTCATGGAAGCGGATCTCGACCTCAGTGGCGTCGGCCCGGTCCGTGCGGATGTACCAGAGGTAGCAGAGCCTCCGGGGCGGGTCCCACACCGTGATCTCACCCCACTCCACCTCTCGGCCCGTCGGCGTGCGTTCGAAGATGCGTCCACCGGGCCGCCCTTCGAATACGACCTGGAGACCAGGCTCGGCAGTCACGGTGTGATTGAGGGGCCACCAGCTCGAGGGGCGCTGCGTCCAGACATCGAAGGCGTGCTCGGCCGGGCACTGGACGTCGAATTCCATCCGCAGTGGCTCGATCACTTTTTTCGACTCCGGGGTCTGGTGTTCTCCGCCAGCAGCTTGAAGCGGCTCGACGCATCACCCCACACCTGCAGCAGGTAGGCCTGCACCGCCTCGGCGCCGCGCGCGTGCAGCTGGTAGATGCGTCGAGTCCCGCGCGGCTCGTCGACCACCAGCCCGGCCTCCTTGAGCAAGCGCAGATGCCGCGACACGGCCGGGCGGCTGATGGGGAGCGAGTCGGCGATCTGACCCACCGTGCGCCCACCGGAGCCGAGCAGCTCGACAATGGCGCGGCGGTTGGTATCGCCCAGCGCGTCGAACGGGTCACCGCGGAGCGGAGTTGCTGGCACCATCCGATCGTAACAAAAATGCTACCGTTAAGCCAACCAACATCCGACTGAGGGAGGACCACGTGAAATTCTACGAAGCCAGCTCGACGATTTCCGCCAAACCCGAGGCTATCTGGGCGATCCTCACTGATGGGGCCAACTACGCATCCTGGGACTCGGGCGTGGAAAAGGTCGAAGGCCGGATCGCGCCGGGCGAGACAATCAAGGTCTACGTGAAGGTCAATCCGGGCCGCGCCTTCCCCATCAAGGTGACTGAGTTCGTACCCGTGCAACGCATGGTCTGGTCGGGCGGCATGCCGCTGGGGCTGTTCAAGGGGGTGCGGACCTACACTCTGGCGCCGCTGGGAAACGGGACCACGAAATTCGACATGCGCGAGGAGTACACCGGTCCGATGCTGCCGATGATCTGGCGTACGATCCCGGACCTCGGGCCGTCCTTCACGCAATTTGCCAACGGCCTCAAGCGGCGAGCCGAGGGGGTAGGGCGCTAACCTCCAAAACGCAGCCGCGTCACCGCTCCCACCGCCTGGATTTCGCCGGCGCCGGGGGCGCGCGGTCATCTAGACGAGACCGTGCCAGGCGGAGAGCCAGTACCGGGCACGCATCCACGGCGCGCCGGGCATGGTCGACGAGGCTGGGCAGAACGGCGCCGGTCTTGATGATCGGGTAACCCCAGTCATCCAGCACGATCAGCTCCGGGAGCAGTTCCGCGCAGAGTCCGTGACCATCACAGCGAATGCGGTCTATCTGGAGCACTTCGCCCATCAGGCCACCGCCACCTTCGCCGGCGCCGAGATCGTCAGACAGCGCCGGCGCTGATGTCCGGCAAAATCGTCAGCGAACACCTGCAGCGCACTCTGCAGCAAGGCGACCGCGCCATCGGGATGACGGCAGGCGCCGCGGCCGGTCAGCTCGCCACTCCAGCGGACGATTCGCTCGAGGTCGCCGGGCTGCGCTGAGCGCGCCGCCAGCCGCCGCGTCGCGTCGGCGATCGCCGCCAGGCCGAAGACACAGGGCCCACACTGGCGGGCGCTCTGCGAAGCCAGATAGATCATGATCCGGGCGGTCGCTTCCACCCCACACGTCTCCGCGGGAAGGAAGTTCACCACCCCGCATCCCAATGCCAGCCCGCGCGCCCGCATCGATGGCGGGTCAAGCGGCAAGCCCCATTGCTCGCCGAGGTCGGCCCAGCCACCGAAGTAGCCACCGAGGAGCACAGCCCGAACATCGCCTTTGAGGCCGCCGGCCGCGTCGGCGGCATCCGACAACGTCGAACCGAGCTCGACTTCGTAGACCCCGGCATGGTTCACGGCGCCGGATACGGAGATGAGGCCAATGCCGCGCGCCGGCCGCTGGCCGAGACCGCGGTACCAGGCCGAGCCGCGGCGAG
>JALYYE010000214.1 GCA_030946735.1 Candidatus Dormiibacterota bacterium | reverse complement strand
CCGTCGATCATGTAGGTGACCGTCTCGAAACCCCGGTGCGGATGCCAGGCTGTACCCTTGGGCTCGCCGGGCCCGTATTCCACTTCGCCCATCTGGTCCATGTGAATGAACGGATCCAGGTGGCGCTGGTCGATACCGTAAAAGGCGCGCCGAACCGGGAAGCCCTCGCCCTCGACGCCTCTGGGCGCCGTCGTCAGGGCAAGCACGGGCCGCTCGATGGTCGTAGCGCGGTCCGGGGCCGGGATTCGGGGCAGCGTCAGGATGTTCTCGACGGTTACCGCAGGCATTGCCTCTCGTGTAACCGCGAGATGCCAGCCGCTATTCCGACATCGCGGTTTCGGTGGCCGACGCCGCCGGCGTCGAGTAAAGCAGTGCCACGTAGGCGGCCATCGCCAGGGCGAGCCCGACCGCCATCAGCATCGAGCTGAAGTCCTCGCGATAGTTCAAGAAGCTGCCGCCATTGAACCCGGCGCCGAGCACGCCGACGAAGCCGAGGGCGGACAATGCGCTCCGTCGGCCGCCCCGAAGCCGGATCGCTTGCACCAGCGTCCCCAGCGCGGCGAGCACCAGCACCAGTCCAAAGGCCGCGTGGAGCGTCAGCCAGAGGCCTCCGTGGACGATTGCCCAGCTGACGCTCGTCAGGACGCCCCCGAAGTACTCAGACGGATTCGCCCCAGGGTGGTCGCTGGGAATCTTCACGAAGAGGTTGACGGCCATACCGAGCAGGAACTGTGCGATGAGCATCGCGAGAGCGAGGCCGAGCGTCCGGCGAAAGGAGGCTACTTTCAATTCATCGCCTGAGGTGTTCCAGGCAGACTAGCAAAGCCGTGCCGCTGAGGTTGTTTGCGTTAACGTCAGCAGGGATGAGGATCGGCGTGATGATCGAGGGTCAGGAGGGGCTGACGTGGGAGCACTGGTTTCGGATCGCCGATCGCGTCGAATCGCTGGGCCTCGACTCGCTTTGGCGCTCGGATCATTTCTTCAGCCTGAGCGGGGATCTGCAGCGGCCGGCGCTGGAGTGCTGGACCTCACTCACGGCACTCGCCCAACGCACGCAGCGGATCCGGTTCGGGCCACTGGTGAGCCCGATGACGTTTCGACATCCCGCGCTGCTCGCCCGCATGGCCGCGGCGGTGGACCTCCTCTCCAGCGGCCGGCTCGTTCTTGGAGTGGGGGCCGGATGGAATGTCGCCGAGCACGGGGCATTTGGCATCGGCCTTCCTCCTCTGAAGGAACGGTTCGATCGTTTGGAGGAAGGGATCGCCGTCATCAAGGCCCTGTGGACCGGCGGACCGGTCGATCTCGACGGTCGGTATTACCAGCTGCAAGGCGCTGCCGCCTACCCGCGGCCCCTGCAGCGTCCCGCGCCGCCCCTGTTGATTGGCGGAGACGGCGAAGTCCGGTTGCTCCGCATCGTGGCTCGCGACGCCGACGAATGGAATAGCCATGCCGCCAGTCCCGAGCTGTATAAGGGTAAGGTCGCGAAGCTGGAGGAACACTGCCGCGCGGTCGGTCGCGATCCGGCGACGATTCGGCGCTCCTGGATGGGCGGCATCCTGATCGGCCGAGACGCCGGCGAGGTTGCCGAAAAAGGCCGCTGGATGCAGTCTTTCCTAGGTGCACTGTCGGGCGTGCAACCGGCCGCTGCTGCCGACGCCCTGCGACGAAAGGGCTGGATCGTAGGAACAGTGGACCAGGCCGCGTCACAGCTCGACGCCTGGTCGGCGCTCGGCATCGACCGCGTGATGTTCCAGTGGTACAACCTGGAGGACCTTGACGGACTCGGTATCCTTGCCCAACTTCACGGTCAATAAGGGAGGAACCCATGGCAACCGCAACGCCGCCGATCGATAAGGTCAAGGACGAGCTCGAGCGACACGTTGTCGACCCGATAAGCCATATTCCGCGCCTCGTCCTCTCGAAGCATGTTTCTGGCGACGGTCTCCTCGATCGCGTTGCTGACGTCGTCAACCGCCTGATCGGTTCGATGTACCTGTTCGTCCTGATCACGATCGGCATCGTCGCCTGGCTCTTTGCCGGCAACATCGTCGGCTTCGATAAGACGCCCTGGCCTCTGCTCCTGACGCTACTGAACCTCCCGCAGTTGTCGATCATGATCTCGCTGCAGGTGAGTGCAAACCGCGCCCTGGCCGCCAGTGATGCGCGCGCCATCGCCGATCACGAGACCTTGCACGCGATCCACGAGCTGGCCAAGATGCAGATCCAGATCCTCGACGGCCAAAACCAGGTCCTCGAC
>JALYYE010000199.1 GCA_030946735.1 Candidatus Dormiibacterota bacterium | reverse complement strand
CCGCGGACGCGCTGGCGCGCGGCTTCTATATCTCCTTCGCCGGGACCGTCACCTACCCCACCGCCCACGGGGTGATCGGCGCCGCCAGTATCATCCCGCTGGACCACATGCTGGTGGAAACCGACTCGCCCTTTCTTCCGCCCCAGAGCCGGCGCGGGCAACCGAATTCCCCGCGCTACCTCGTGGAGACGGTCGAGAGGATTGCCAAGCTGCGCGGCACGACGGCGGCCGAAATCGGCCAGGCCACTGCCCATAACACGATGGACCTCTTTCGGTTGCACCACGCCGGCTAGCAAGCGACCGCTCGATCTGGCCGACCCCTCGGTCATTCGTGGGGTGGCCCGCCGCTTCGGGGTTCGCTACCTGCGGCGTTGGGGACAGAACTTCCTCGCTGACCGGGGCCAACTCGACCGCATCGTCGAGGCGCTGGACATCGCGCCTGCCGACCAGATCGTCGAGGTCGGTCCCGGACTCGGGGCCCTGACCGTGGAACTGGCGAGCCGGGCACGCGCCATAGCCGGAGTTGAGATCGATCCCGCTTGCGTCAAGGCGTTGGGCCTGGCGCTCCGCGATCGCTCCAATGTACGCATCATCGAAGCCGACATCCTGCGCACCGCGGTCAGCGAGATTCTGCCATCGCCCTACCGGGTGGCGGGCAACATTCCCTACAACCTGACCGGCGCCCTCTTTGTCCACCTGCTGGAGCAGCCACGGCCACCGGTGCGGATCGATCTGCTGGTGCAGAGGGAGGTGGCGGAGCGACTCGTGGCGCCACCCGGTGACTGGAGCCTGGCCACGCTGGGTGTTCGGGTCTACGGTCAGCCCGAGCTCACGGTCCGGGTCCCCCGCAGCGCCTTCCTGCCGCCACCGCGGGTCGATTCGGCGCTCGTCCGCATAACCCCGGATGTGCAGCCCGCCCTCCCGCGCGCGGACTTACCCGCCTTCTTCGATTTCGTCACACCCTTCTTCCAGGCGCGTCGCAAGCAACTCACTTTCGTACTTGGTCGACGACGGGCGATCAGCAACCCGGAGGCTCGTGCCCGGCTCAGCGTTATAGGCATCGATCCGGCGCGCCGGGCCGAGACGTTGACACTCGAGGAATGGAGGCGACTTTTCGAGAATGAGCGTGGGCTGTGACAACTAGCTACGATTTAGGCGCCTTGAAGGAGCCAGACGAGGTAGGCGCGGGGCGCGACCCGCGCGACATCATCCTTCCTCAGCCGGGCTTCCGGACGGTCCTCGCCAACCGCGACTTCCGGCTGATCTGGTCGGCCCAGGTCGCCTCGCAGCTGGCCGACAAGTTCTTGATGTTCGCGCTGCTGATCCTGACCTATAGCATCAGCCGCGCCAGTACACACGGCGCGGCGCTCTTCCTCGCCTACACGTTTCCGTCGGTCTTCCTCAGCCCACTGGCGGGCGTCTATGCCGACCGCCACGACAAGAAGCGATTGATGTTCTTCACCAACGCGATCCGCGGCGGCCTCATCCTGCTGATCCCCCTCAGCCAGGTCACCCCCTACTTCGAGCACGTCACCTGGCATCTCTTCGTCATCATCTTTCTCTTCGCTGCAGTCGGCCAGATCTTCGCGCCCGCCGAGGCGGCGTCCATTCCTTTCATCGTGGGGACCGAGGAGCTGATGACGGCCACCTCCATGTTCACCAGCACAGTGATCGTCACCCTGCTGGTCGCTGTGCCCCTGTCGACCCTCGCGGTGCGCTTCCTCGGGACCAACTCGCCTTACTGGATCGCCGCGGCCCTATTCCTGCTGGCGGCCTGGCTGATCTACCTGGTCAAGACTGATCTGCACGCCCGTACCCACGAGACACAGATAGAGAAGACCGACATCTTCTATGAGCTTCGGGAAGGCATCGCCTACATCGTGGCGCGGCCACTGGTGCGCTTCGCCGTGCTGCAGTTGAGCCTGACGATTGCGGTAATCTTCTCCATCTTCGTGCTGGCGCCCAGCTACATGAGCACGGTGCTGCACCTGCAGGTCACCGACGTTTACCTCTTCCTCGCGCCGGCAGTGATCGGCATGCTGGCGGCGGCCTTTTACCTGGGGCAATACGGGCGTCATTTCCGTCGCAGCCGGCTCCTGATCGGCGGTCTGCTCTCGGCGGGCGCCACGCTGATGCTGATGGCGTCCATCCCGTACCTGCTCGAGCAGCTGAAGGCGGGCTGGCTGCTCGTCTCCTTCCCGGTGGTGTTTGGATTCATCGGGGGCCTCGAGTTCGGCATGCTGTTCATCCCGGCTTTCACCGTCTTGCAGGAAAAGACGGAGGCGGAGTTGCGTGGCCGCATCTTCGGCGCGATGTTCACGGTGGTCAATGCCGCGGTGGCGATCCCGATCCTGCTGGCGGGCGGACTCGCCGACCTGTTCGGGGTCACCTGGGTCATCTTCGGGATGGGCTGCCTGCTAGTGGGAAGCGGCCTGATCTCAGCGTTGGCCGGACGCCGGAGTCCCCTGGTGCCGCCGACTCTTTCGACGAACGGTAAAGCGCCGGTATAATCGCCCCGTTACGCGGGCGCATAGCTCAGTTGGTACGAGCGCTTCCATGACAAGGAAGAGGTCACAGGTTCGACTCCTGTTGCGCCCACCAGTCCATACCTCCTGGTGACTCTGGAGGCGCTGGCTGCCGTCGGTGTCGGTCTGGTTCTTTCGCTACCGGGCGTTTGGATCTGGCGGTGGCCAGCCTCGCGCTGGGCTCGCATCGAGCGTCAGGACGCCAAATACGGAACCGTGCTCTATCAGCCCTTCTCGCTCCTCACGACCATTCCCTCAGTCGTGGGCGCCCTCTGGGTGTATTTCGGGTCGGCTGCCTTTCTCGACCGCGTCTCGCCCCACATCCTGGACAGGGTTCCGTTTGTTGTTGGATTTGTTCTTCTGGTTTGGCCGATGATCGTGCCGACGGCGATATGGCTAGCGGGCCACCCGGCGATCTTTGTGCCGCCCGGGGCACGGCAGCGCCAGCTTATTGAGGCTGAAACAAGCCTCAAGACGTCGGAACACCGGCGCTTCGAGGACCTGGCCGAACGGGGCTTCGCCATGGGCGAGCTGCGACTGCAGGGCGGGAGGTCGTACGCGCTCGTGGTCGTGTCTGGCGGTCTTTTCCTAACAAGTGGTGCAGTCCTCTTTGCCCTTTTCGTAGACGCGGTCGGTTGGTGGGCGGCAGCTTTCTTTGGCATCGGCACGATCCTTGTCGGCGCTCAGCTGATTCCTGGCGTGGTCTATCTGGAGTTGACCACGCAGGGTTTTGCCTTTCATCAGCTCTTCAAGACCTGGCGGTACCAATGGAAGGATGTCGGCGGATTTGGCCCAATCTGGACCTGGCAGCCGATGGTGGCTTTCCGCTTCCAACCCACGTATCGCGCTAGCCGACTTTTGCGGAGGTTTGCTCGCCCGCTGAGTGGCTATGACGCCAGCTTGCCAGGTACCTACGGAATGCGTGCGGAGGACCTCGCCAAGCTCATGGACCGCTGGCGCGAGCGATTTGCTGACGGAGAGGCTAGCCAGCCGCAGTGACAGCCCTGGCGGTCCCGACCGTTGTACCGGCGTGGCTTCCCGCGCGACGCGCTTTCGCCGCTGGCTGGCGCAGCTGCTCGACTACGTTCTCTTGCACGGCACCCGGCTGCCCTAAACCGGCTACCGTCTAGGCATGGCGGTCGAGGCCGAGCTGCTCTCTCTGGCGGACGTCCGAGCCGCCGCCGACCGGATTCGCCCCCACGTCGTGAAGACCCCCACGCTCTCCGGTGAGGCAGTGGCCGGGCCCGACGTCTGGCTCAAGGCTGAGAACCTGCAGCGGACCGGCTCCTTCAAAGTGCGCGGCGCGGTCAATGCCGTCCTGCAGTTGAGTCCCGACCAGCGCCGCCGCGGCGTCATCACCCTCTCGGCCGGCAACCACGGGCTGGCGCTGGCTTACGCGGCGCAACTTCTGCGGATCCCGTGCGTCGTCGTCGTCCGTGAGGACGCGGCTGTCAGCAAGCTCGAGGCGATCCGTCGCCTCGGCGCGGAGATCGTGCTGACGCCCATCGCGCGCTGGCAGGAGCGGCTAGAGGCCGAACAGCGCGAGCGGAACCTCCACCTGGTGCACCCCTTCGATGATTCTGCGGTTGCCGCCGGGCAAGGTACGGTGGGTCTCGAGATCCTCGAGGCGGTGCCCGACCTTCGCAGCCTCGTGGTGCCGGTCGGTGGCGGTGGCCTGATCGCGGGGGTGGCCGTCGCGGTGAAGCAGCAGCGCCCAGAGGTCCGGATCATTGGCGTCGAGCCGGAGCAGGCCCCCGGGGTGAACGAGAGCCTTGCGGCTGGTCACCCCGTCGCTCCATCCCGCCTCGACACCGTTGCGGATGGCCTGGCGGCGCCCTATGCGCGGCCGCTCATCCTCGGGCTGATCCGGCGGTACGTCGATGAGATGCGCCTGGTCAGTGACGCGGCGATCATCGACGCCCTCACAACCATCGCGCTCCGGGGCAAACTCGTGGTAGAGCCCGCCGGGGCCGCCGCAATGGCGGCGTTGCTCGGCGATTCCACCATCCAGCGGCCGGTGGTCGTCGTTCTGAGTGGTGGCAACCTCGACGGCCGGCGACTCGGTGCATGGCTCGCGAGCCAATAAAAAATCCCCGAGCGTCAACCCGGGGATTTTGAGCGAAGGGCGGTTCCACTTTGGTAACGCAGCCGGAGCCAATCACTTACGGGCATGGTGCATGCAATAATTTCGCTCGTTGATGAGCACCGCCCCGGACGACTCGAGCGCGACCGCACTCCTCATCTTTGAGAACGATCCGCGGCAGGCG
>JALYYE010000166.1 GCA_030946735.1 Candidatus Dormiibacterota bacterium | reverse complement strand
AGTGGCGATCGCGGGGGCACATCGTTCGGCCGTCGGACGCGGCCATCGGCTCGAGCGCCGTAATCGCCGGCGGAGGGCTCGGGCCACTGCCCGGTGGGCGGCCAGCCTCGGGGGCTGGAGCGCCTTCTTTCTGGTCCTCGGCTGGCTCGTGGCGGCCGGGTTCTACGGCCTGGTGAACCCGTGAGGCGCTGCTACGGGCGGCGCCATTCGTACCGGCACACGGACTACCACCTGCGGGAGTGGCGCCGGCGCCGCCGCGCCACGATGCAGCGCAACGTGACGATCGGCATCATCGCCATGTTGACGCTGCCCCTGATGACCGTGCCGGCGATCGCGGCGCAAACGGTCGGCGAGCTCCCCTCGGTGATGGGGCTCGCATCCACCAGCCTGCCCCAGGACATGCTGATCTTCGACCGGCGCGGCAACCTCCTTGCCGACATCGGCGACCAGGGCGATCACCGCATCGTGGTGCCGCTCAGCTACATCTCGCCTAACGTAATCAACGCCACGATCGCCGTCGAGGACCATACCTTCTACGAGAACAGTGGCGTCGACGTGGGCGCCGTCGTGCGCGCCGCGCTTGCGGACTACTCGCACCGCGGTATCAAGCAGGGTGGCAGCACGATCAGCCAGCAGCTCGTCAAGCAGCTCTTCATCGGCGCCCATCCCGACAACTCGATCCAGCGCAAGGCGAAAGAGGCGGCCCTGGCGCTCGAGCTCAATCGCAACTACTCGAAGAAGCAGATCCTCGAGATGTACCTGAACACCATCTTCTATGGAAGCCAGACCTATGGCATCGAGGCCGCTGCCCGCAGCTATTTTCAGACCAACGCGCACGACCTGACGCTGGCCCAGGCCAGTATGCTCGCCGGCCTGCCGCAGGCGCCCACGCAATACAACCCGCTCATCAACCTGTCGGCCGCGAAAGAGCGCCAGCTCACCGTCTTGGCGGCGATGGTCGAGAACCATTTCATCACGCAGAAAGAGGCCGACGTCGCCTACGCCACCAAGTTGCAAATCAATCCCCCGACCAATCACTTCCAGGCGCCGTACTTCGTCGACTACGTGCTGAAGACGTTGCGGCAGCAGTACAACATCCAGCCGGGAGACCGTCACGGGTACCGCATCTACACCTCGCTCGATCTCAACCTGCAGCGGATGGCGGAGCAGGTGGTGCGCGATCAGATTGCGCAGAAAGGCAACTTCTACAACTTCCACGATGCCGCGCTGGTCAGTATGGACCCAAAGACGGGCGAAATCCTCGCCATGGTCGGCGGCAATGACTACAACCGGCCGGGTGGCTGGATCAACATGGCCGATACGCCGCGCCAGCCAGGGTCGACGTTCAAGATTTACACCTACACGGCGGCGATCGAGAGCCGCAAATTCAACATGATCACACCCGTCCTCGACGCACCCCTGGTCTTCCCGACCTGGGGCGGTGCGAGCGGCTTCGAGCACTACATCCCGCTCAACTACGACCTGCGGTACCACGGGGTGCTGCCGTTAAAGATGGCGATGGGCAACTCCCTGAACATTCCAGCGGTCAAGACGGAGTTGCGGGTCGGCCTCCAGAACGTGCTCAGCGTGGCGCGCCGGATGGGCGTGACCCACTTGACGCAGCCCGATGAGAACTACTCGCTGAGCCTGACGCTGGGCGGGTACGAGGTGACGCCGCTGGACATGGCGACCGGTGTCTCGACCCTCGCTACCCTTGGGGTCCGTCACACGCCGGCGCCGGTGTTGTCGATCAAGGATGCGACCGGCAAGGACGTCTTCACCTACGACCCCGCCAAGAACGAATATCGCGCCATCAGCGAGGACGTGGCATACATCATCGCCGCCATCATGTCCGACGACCGCAACCGCTGCATGTCGTTTGGTTGCAATGGCGACCTGACGCTCCCCGGTCGCCACGTCGGCGCCAAAACCGGGACGACGCAGGCCTTCCGCGACAACTGGACGGTCGGCTTCACGCCGACGCTGGCGACGGCGGTCTGGATCGGCAACCCGGACAACACGCCGCTGAGCCACAACTCGACTGGCATCGTGGGCGCCGCGCCCATCTGGCACAAGTTCATGCAGCAGGCCCTGGCCGGCACCCCGGACCAGTGGTACACGAAGCCCGCCGGCGTCCACCAGGTCGGCGATAACTTCTTCCTGCCCGGCACGGAGAATGTGCGGTCGACTCTGCTCGGGTGGCCGACGTGCCGGTTCTGGAGCTACAACCCGTATAACTTGACCTACGCAGATACGCTGGTCGACGGCGTGCCGTGCTCACTCGGCGCTCCGCCCGCGCCACCGGCGCCGCCAGCGCCGGCCGCGCCGCCCGCACAGGCACCGACCCCCAGGCCGGCGCCGGCACCGACGCCAAACCCCAACCAGCAACACTAGCGAGCGGCTCAAAGGAAGAAGCACCGGAAAGGGGACGGACCGGCGCTCCTTGAGGTCGACGGCAGCGAAGCTGGCTTCTCCTTAATTCGCTGGAACGTTACGAGCCTACTTCACCCTTCCCCGCTGGAGGGAGGGGTGGGTGGCGGTACACTGCCGGCTGGCATGCATCGAGTGGTCTGCCTGTTCTCAGCCCTGACGCTAAGCGCGTGCGGGTCACACGCGGTGGCGACCCCGCC
>JALYYE010000144.1 GCA_030946735.1 Candidatus Dormiibacterota bacterium | reverse complement strand
GCGGCATCGACGGAGATGGAGCGGCTCAAGGACGAGTACCTGTCGACCGAGCACCTGCTGCTCGCCATCGTCGAGGAGTCCAACAGTGAGGGCGCAAAAGTCCTCCAGCGGCACGGGGTCACCCGCGAGAAGTTGCTCCAGGCGCTGACCCAGGTTCGCGGCTCGACCAGGGTGACCGACGCCACCCCCGAGTCGAAGTTCCAGGCGCTGGAGAAGTACACCCGAGATCTCACGGCCCTGGCACGCGAGGGCAAGCTCGACCCGGTCATCGGTCGCGAGCAGGAGATCCGCCGCGTCATCCAGGTGCTCTCGCGACGGACCAAGAACAACCCGGTCTTGATCGGTGAGGCGGGTGTCGGTAAGACCGCCATCGCCGAAGGGCTTGCTCAACGGATCGCGCAGGGCGACGTGCCAGAGTCGCTCAAAGACAAACGGGTGGCGTCATTGGATCTCGGGTCACTGATCGCGGGCACCAAGTACCGCGGCGAGTTCGAAGACCGATTGAAGGCGCTGCTGAAGGAGATCGAATCGTCGAGCGGCCAGGTGATCCTTTTCATCGACGAGCTGCACACGCTCGTCGGCGCCGGGGCGGCTGAGGGCGCGATGGACGCTTCCAACTTGCTGAAGCCGGCGCTGGCTCGCGGCCAGCTCCGATGCGTCGGCGCGACGACGCTCGATGAGTACCGCAAGCACATTGAGAAGGATGCGGCGCTGGAACGGCGCTTCCAGCCGATCTTCGTCGCCGAGCCGTCGGTCGAGGACACGATCTCCATCCTGCGCGGCCTCAAGGAAAAATACGAGGTGCACCACGGGGTGCGGATCACTGACTCCGCCATCGTCGCTGCCGCGGTCCTCTCGCAGCGCTACATCACCGACCGCTTCCTGCCCGACAAGGCGATCGACCTCATCGATGAAGCCGCCTCCAGCCTGCGCATGGAGATCGACAGCCTGCCCCAGGAGCTGGACGAGATCGAGCGCCAGATCCGGCAGCTCGAGATCGAGCGCCAGGCGCTGAAGAAGGAACAGGACCGCGCCTCGACAGATCGTCTCAGCGCGATCGAGCGAGAGCTGGCCAACCTTCAGGAACAGAGCAAGGTGATGCGCTCGCAATGGCAGCAGGAGAAAGCGCTGATCCAGCAGATCCGTGAGCTCAAGGCGCGTCAGGAGCAGCTGCGCATCGACGGCGAGCGCGCGGAGCGCATGGCGGATTTCGAAGCGGCCGCGCGGCTCAAGTACGGCGAGACACCCAAGGTCGTAAAGGAGCTGGAGGCCAGGAATGCCGAGCTGGTGGCGCTCCAGAAAGAACATCGCCTCCTGAAGGAAGAAGTCGACGAGGAGGACATCGCCAGGATCGTTTCACGCTGGACCGGGATCCCGGTGCAGAAGATGCTCGAGGGCGAGGTCCAGAAGCTGATCCAGATGGAGGACCGCTTGCACGCGCGTGTCGTCGGCCAGGATGAGGCCGTCAAAGCCGTCGCCAACGCGGTCCGTCGCGGGCGTGCCGGACTCAGCGATCCCAACCGTCCCATCGGATCGTTCATCTTCCTCGGGCCGACGGGCGTGGGGAAGACAGAACTGGCTCGGGCGCTCGCGGAATTTCTCTTCGACAACGAGCAGGCCATCATCCGCATCGACATGTCGGAATACATGGAGAAGCACACCGTGGCGCGGTTGGTTGGTGCGCCGCCGGGTTACGTCGGTTACGAGGAAGGCGGCCAGCTCACCGAGGCGGTACGCCGCCGGCCCTATGCCGTCATCCTCTTCGACGAGATCGAGAAGGCGCATCCCGATGTGTTCAACATCCTGCTGCAGCTGCTCGAGGACGGGCGTCTGACGGACGGCCAGGGCCGCACGGTCGACTTCCGGAACACGGTGGTCATCATGACCTCCAACCTCGCCAGCCACATCCTGCAGGATCCGAACTTGACCGACGAGGACAAGGAGAAGGAGGTGCTCGAGGCGGTGCGGCACAACTTCCGTCCGGAGTTCCTCAATCGTGTGGACGAGATCATCATCTTCAAGCCCCTGACTCGCGACCAGATCAAGCACATCGTTAACATCCAGCTGGAGCGACTGCGCAAGCGCCTCGGCGAGCGACGCATCACGCTGCAGCTGACGCCGGCAGCCCTGGAGCTGATCGCGAACGAGGGCTACGACCCCGTGTACGGCGCCCGCCCGCTGAAGCGCGTGATCCAGCGCCGCATCCAGGACCCACTCGCCATGGCCGTCCTCGACGGCAAGTTCCGCGAGGGCGACACGGTGCTGGTCGATGCCGAGAAGGGTGAGCTCGTTCTGCGCAAGGCCGGAGCCAAGGAACCGGCGAGCGTAGCCGCCAGCTAAGACCGCTCCAGCGTCGAGAGCCGTACAATAGCCGAGCGCTGCGAGCCGCCTTAGCTCAGTGGTAGAGCAATAGTTTCGTAAACTATCGGTCCGGGGTTCGAATCCCCGAGGCGGCTCCAACGTCTTGACTACACTGCGTCGGTGCGCACGATCTCGGCGACGACGGCCCGGCGGCTGGCGATCACGCGCCAGCGGTTGGCCGGTAAGACCAGTAAGCCGAACGCCGATGGCATCCTCGATGTCGCCAGGGATCTAGGCTTTCTGCAACTCGACCCGACAAACGTCGTGGCGCCGAGCCACCAGCTCGTCGTCTTCAGCCGCGTTGGGCCGTACCAGCCAAAGCACCTCGAGACCTTGCTCTGGGATGAGCGCCGCCTCTTCGAGTCATGGGCGCACGCCGCGTCGATCGTGGTGACCGAGCACTATCCGATCTACCGCTGGATCATGCACCGAGTGGCCACCGGCAAGGGCTTTTGGCATGGCTTCACGGCGTCAGGCGAGCGACAGGCGCAGCGGGTCCTCGCGTGGATGAAGGCGAACGACCCGCTGCGACGGAGCATCATGCGCCAGATCCGAGAAGGTGGTCCAATGCCCTCGCGCGCCTTCGAGGACCAGTCGACCGGCGCCTGGCGGAGCAGCGGGTGGAACAACGGCCGCAATGTCGGCATGATGCTCTTCTACCTGCAGATGATGGGACAGCTGATGGTCGCGAGGCGAAGCGGCGGTCAAAAACTGTGGGATCTCGCGGAGCGCTGTCTGCCCTCGTGGACTCCGAAGACCAGGCTGGGGGAGCCGGCGATCGTCCGCTGGGCAGCTGAAATCTCGCTACGGGCGCTTGGTGTCGCACCGCCAACAGATATCCGCGATCACTTCATTCGATGGAAGTATGTGAATCTTCCGGCGGCGCTTGCTTCCCTGGAGAAACAGGGACGAATTGTGCCGGTAGCTGTGCGCGACGACGACCGGTCATGGCCCGGAACCTGGTATGTGCACGCGGATGACCTGGCGCTTCTCGACCGAATCGAGGCCGGTGATTGGAAGCCACGGACCACGCTGCTGTCCCCGTTCGACAACTTGATCATCGACCGGAAGCGTACCCGCCGGATGTTTGGCTTCGACTACACGATGGAGATTTACGTCCCTGTGGCCAAGCGGCGCCACGGGTACTACTCGATGCCGGTCCTCCATGAGGACCGGCTCGTGGCACGGGTCGACCCAGCCTTGAACCGGCACACGAAGCGGCTGTCCATCCGGCAGGTGAGCGTTGAGCCCGGATGCGATGACCCCCAGGTGGCCGGGGCCACGCGCGAGGCGATCGCCGAGCTCGCGACGTTCCTGGGAGCCGGCGGAATCGATTACGACGGCAAGGTGCCCTCTCGCTGGCGGCGTACCCTCAGCGGCTGACGTCCCAGGGGGCAGGCCAGCCCTGCAAGGTGCCTCGCAGGACAAGCGTTGTAGGGATGTGGAGCGAGGTGGGGAATCCACGCCTGGGCGTGCCCAGAGGGGCATGATGTTCGATCTCATCTGCCGGGGCTGCGGCGCGTGTGCCCAGCGAAGCTGGGATCCCACCGAGGCGGTAAGCGCCACCATCTGTCCGGACTGCGACGCCTCGATGTCGGTGATCGGGATCGACTTCCCGGCCGGGCGTGAGGCAATCGGACTGACCCAGCTCCTCGAAGTCATCCAGGGCGCCGGCATCGTGCCGATCGCCGTCGAACGGCGTGCCCGCGGGCGTTTGCAAGCCGAAGCGGCCTGAGAAACCGCCACAGGCGGCGCAATCGCCGTAGAATGGCCGCGGATGACGGCGTTCTGGTTCTGGGTGATCGTCGCCATTGCCTTTGCGGTCGTCGAGGTCATGACGGTCGCGTTCTTTGCCGTCTTCATCACGATCGGCGCGCTGGCTGCCGCCGTGGCCAGTCTGCTCAACTTTGGTCTCCTGGTACAGGCGATCGTGCTCGGCGTCATCGGCATAGCCGGCATCCTGATCGCGCGGCCCTTCCTTGTCGAGCGTCTGCACATTGGCCGGCCGACCCTCCGTTCTGGGGCCGACAGCATGGTCGGTCAGCAGGCCATCCTGCTGGAGCCCATCGGAGGTGTCGGGCAGCCCGGCCACGTCAAGATCGCCGGTGAGCTGTGGCCGGCCCTGACCGACGACGGCAGCCCGGTAGCCGCCAATACCCTGGTCGTTGTCACCGCGCTCCGCAGCACGACGCTGATCGTTCGCCCAGCCTCGTCCGCATCAACCGCGACCGTCTGAGAAGAGGTGGAGTTCATGTCCGCACCCTTGATCGTCGGCGCCATCGTCGTTCTCCTCGCCATCGTCATCATCGCCCGCACGGTCAACATCGTCCAACAGGGTTACGTTGGCATGGTCAAGCGCGTCGGCGAGTTTCACTCCGTCCGGCAGCCCGGTCTGACCTTTCTTGTCCCGCTCGTCGACTCGATGGTGTTGGTCGACATCCGTGAGACGCCACGGACGGGCGACAAACAAGACGTCATCACGCGCGACAACGTCACCGTCAGCGTCAACGCCACCATCTTCAGCCAGGTTGTCGATCCCAAGCTGGCCCTGTTCAGCGTCAGCAATTACTTCATCGCCATCGACCAGCTCTCGCGCACCACGCTGCGCGCCATTTTCGGCGGGATGAGCCTGGACGATGCACTCAGCCAGCGCGAGCGCATCAACGCCCAGCTGCAAGCGCAGATGGAGTCGGTGACCGACAAGTGGGGGATCCGGATCAACCGCATCGAGATCGTCGACATCACACCGCCGCAGATGATTCTCAACGCCCTCGCGCTGCAGAAGACGGCCGACCAGGAGAAGCGCGCCTTCATCCTCAAATCGGAAGGCCAGCAGCAATCGCAGATCAACATCGCGGACGGCCAGAAGCAGGCACAGATCAAGACGGCCGAAGGCGACAAGCAGTCGGCCATCCTTCGGGCGGAGGGCCTCCGGCAGGCGACCATCCTGGAGGCGGAGGGTCGGGCGCAGGCCATCGAAACCGTCTACAAGGCGATCAAGGACGCCGCCCCCGATCCGATGCTGGTCTCGATCCTGCAACTCGACACGCTGTCGAAGTTCGCTGCCAGCGAAAACGCCAAGCTTGTCGTGCCGGTCGAGACCGCCGGATTGCTGGGCGCGGCGCAGGCGCTCCGTAGCGTGCTCGACGGCGTGCCAACCGCCGCAAAATCATAGAGAGACCCGGCGCGACCGAGATCTCCATCGCGGTTCTCGACCCCGCCGAGCATGACCTGGTCCGGCCATTGCTGCGCGAGCTGATGCTGGCGGAGCAACGCCACTACGACCATCCACAGCTAACGGAAAAGGAGGTCGAGCACGATGTGGCGAACGCGCCCTCCGCGCGTTTCTCCGGTGAGAACGTCATCCTGGCGGCCCGCGCCGCGGGCAAGGTGGTGGGTCTCTGCTGGTGCGTGTTCTTCAATCCCGGCACCGGCCTCGAGGCGGAAGTCGCCGAGGTGTACGTCGACCCCGGCTTCCGATCGCAGGGAATCGGCCGCAACCTGCTGCGCGAGGCCGTGCAACTGTTTCGTCAGCGGAATGTCACCTTCGCCGCCGTCTGGACCCGCGAGAACAATCCGCAGGCCGTGCGGGTCTACGAGGAGGCAGGATTCCGGCGCACCGAGCAGTTGGTCCTAACGTGGCTTCCGCTTCCCGGTCGCTGAAACAGCCCGGGGTAGAATTGAGCTGAGTTCGATGGCGAGCGAACATCAATTCCTCCCGCCCCCACCCGAACCGGCGCCTCTATCGCCCGTGCCGGTGGAAAAGCCCGCTGCCCCGCGCCGCCGACTGGGCATCCTTGCGATCGTGCTGATCAGCGCCCTGGTCGGCGCCCTGGCGGGGACGGCCGCGACCATTCTGCTGGCGCCGCGACTGATCAAAGTCACGCCATCCGGCAGTGTGGTGGCGCCGCTAACGCCCATCACGAACACGTTGACCGAGGAATCGGCGGTGATCAACGTGGCCGATCAGGACGGAAAGTCCGTCGTGGAGATCAAGACAACCATCTCGAACCCGGACATGTTTCTGCAGCAGGAGCAGCACGGGATCGGCTCGGGCTTCATCGTCCGCGCCGACGGGTACATCGTGACCAACAACCACGTCGTGGAAAACGCCCGGCAGCTGCAGGTCATCCTCCGCGATGGGGCCAAGAAATTTGACGCCCGGGTCATCGGCACCAGCCCCGAGGACGACGTCGCTGTCATCAAGGTCGACGCCCAGAACCTCCCGGCGCTGAGCTGGGGCGACTCGAACGCGCTCAAGGTGGGCCAGCTGGCGATAGCGATCGGCAGCCCACTCGGTCAGCAGAACAGTGTCACCAAGGGGGTCATCAGCGCGCTGCACCGCTTCATCTCGATCCCGAATTCGTCGACCGGCCAGGTGCAAAACATCCTCAACGCCATTCAGACGGACGCCCAGATCAACCCGGGCAACAGCGGAGGTCCGCTCTTGAACTCCGCCGGCCAGGTCATCGGCGTGAACTTTGCGATCGAGCAAGCGCAGGCCGGCCCCGGCCTCGGGTTCGCGCTGGACGGCAACGCCGCTCGGGACATCGCCAACCAACTGATCCAGACCGGGCACGTCAACCGGCCGTTCCTGGGCGTCACCTACAACCAGGTCGATGAGACAGCCGCCGCGGCTAACGGGCTTGTGGTCGGCGCCGTGGTGACCGCGATCACGGCGGGATCGCCGGCGGACCGCGCGGGGTTCAAAGTTCGCGACGTCATCACCAAGGTCAACGACCAGGTGATCGACGACTCCCATCCGTTGAAGGACGTGCTGCGCCAGTACGCGCCCGGCACCAAGGTCTCCATCACCATCCATCGCGGCGGCAAGAGCCAGACGCTCCAGGTCACGCTCGGAACGCACCCCTGATCGCGGCGCTGCCGAAATCGCCGTCGTCCATCATCGACCAGGCGGTGCGCCACGCCGTCAGCTCGACCAGCGGCTGGCCACCCGAGGCGCAAGAACTGCCCGCGGTCTTGGTGGAGCGGACGCAGAACCCGGCCCACGGCGACTACTCGGTGACCCTGCCGCTAAAACTGGCCCGGACGGTCCGCCGGCCGCCGATGAGCATCGCCAACGAGCTGGCGCAGGCGATGGCGCTGCCGCCATCCTTCGGCCGCACCGCCGTGGCGGCGCCGGGATTCATCAACATCACTCTCGAGGCCGCCTGGCTGCAGGCACAGCTCGTCTCCATCACGGACGCCGGGGAGCGGTGGGGGAGAAGTGACATCGGGCGGGGCGTACTGGTCCAGGTCGAGTTCGTCAGCGCCAATCCCACCGGGCCGCTGCTCTTCAGCCACGCGCGCGGCGCCGTGGTTGGCGATGTGACCGCGCGCATCCTAGACGCCGCGGGATTCGAGGTGCAGCGCGAGTATTACCTGAACGACAGGGGCAAGCAGATCCGCCTCCTGGGCGAGTCGATCCAGGCCCGCATCCTGGAGCAGCCGGTGCCGGAGGGTGGGTACAGCGGTGACTACATCGCGGAGATCGCGACGGAAGCCACTGCGAGGGCCATCGCCCCGGAGCCTGCCACCTTATCCGAGTTCGGCATCGAGTGGGTCCAGGCCCGCATCCAGGAGGACCTGGCGCGGCTGGGCATCCGCCATGACCAGCTCTTCCTCGAAAGCAGTCTCTACGCCGGATGGGACGAGGAGACGATGACGAAGCTGGCGTCGCTTGGGCGGATCGCCCAGTACGACGGCGCCACCTGGTTCAGGTCGGACACCGGAAAGGACGAGGTCGTCATTCGGCGGGACGGGTTTCCGACCTACTTTTGGTCCGATATTCTCTATCACCGCGACAAGTTCGAGAAGCGCGGCTTCACCCAGGTCGTCGATGTCTGGGGTGCTGACCACCAGGGACAGGTCGGCCGCGTGAAGGAAGCGCTTGCGGTTCTCGGGATCGACCCGGCCCGTCTCGCGGTCCTGCTGGTCCAGCTCGTCTCAGTGAAGCGTGGAGAAGAAACGGTGCGAATGTCGCGGCGCGCCGGCGTAGGCATCTCGTTGAAGGAAATGCTCGACGAGGTGGGCCCTGATGCCGTGCGCTACTTCTTCCTCCTTCGCTCGGCGGATGCACAGATGGAGTTCGATGTCGACCTGGCGCGGCGACAGTCGAGCGACAATCCTGTCTATTACGCGCAGTACGCGCATGCTCGGCTCAATAACGTGCTGACGTTCGGCGCCGGGGCGAACGGCGAACCGGCGCCGGCCCGACTCGACTCCGAGTGGGAGCTCGAGCTGATGCGGGTGATGCTGCGCTGGCCCGATGTCGTGCGCGAAGCAGCCGAGGCGCGCGAACCGCACCGGCTGGCGTTCTACACCGATGAGCTCGCGGCCGCCATCCACCGCTTCTACAAGAACTGCCGGGTGGTTACCGAGGATGCGCCGCTCACCGCCGCCCGTCTTCAGCTTTCGCGCGCGGCCCGAACGACGATCGCCAATGCGCTCGGTTTGATGGGCGTCGGCGCGCCCGACCGAATGTAGACTACGGGCCGATGGAAATCACCTATTTCGGCCTGAACGCCGTCCGGCTTCGCGGCCGTGAGGCGACCGTGATGATCGATCCCTACGAGCCGAAGCTCGGTCTCGCGCCAGTTCGGCTCAACGTCCAGATCGTCATCTTCACCCACGAAGATCCGACCCATTTCAGCCTGCAGGGACTGGCGGGGGACCCACACGTCGTGACTGGCGCGGGCGAGTTCGAGATCAAGGCAGTTGCCATGACCGGCACCCAGACGTATCACGATGCCAAGAAGGGCGCCGAGCGCGGCAAGAACTTCATCTATACCGTCGAAATCGACGATCTTCGCATCTGTCATCTCGGTCACCTCGGCCATGGGCTGAGCGAGCATCAGCTCGAGGGGATCGGCAGCAAGATCGACGTGCTCTTCGTGCCGATCGGCGGTGGCAGCCACATCAACTCCGCGCAAGCAACCGAGATCGTCAACCAGATCGAGCCGAAGCTGGTCGTCCCCATTTCGTACAAGGTGCCGGGCTTGACGCTGCTGGCACAGAACCTCGAAGGCGTCGAGCAATTCGCCAAGGAGATGGGCGCGACCGACCTCACGCCGCAGCCCAAGCTCCAAATCTCCTCGACGCCGTCGGTGGAGGAAACCAAGCTCCTGATTCTCGAGCCGCGCGGCGCCACCGCGTCCGCCGGAGTGGATTAGCCGGCGGCTTCCTGGGGCTCGCGCGTCTGCGCGGCCGCCTGTTCGGCCGCCCGAGCCCGCTCCAGCCGCACGGCGCTATCGATCAGGCCCAGGTGGCTGTAGGCCTGGGGAAAGTTACCGCGCGGCGCGCCGGAAACGGGATCGTTGCCTTCCGCCAGCAGTCCCAGTGGTGAGGAGAGCGCGATCAGTTCGGCGAGCTGGCGCTCCGCGGCGTCGAGCCGGTTCATACCGATCAGGCCGTCGACGTACCAGAAGCTGCACAGCAGGAACGCCGCGCTCAGGTAGCCCTGGTCGTCGCGGCAGTCGTAGCGGCGAACATAGGGACCGTTCAGCAGGCGCTGGCTCAGTGTCTCGATGGTGGCGCGCATCCGGGGATCGGTGGCCGGTAAAAAGCCGAGCACCGGCATCTGCAGCACGGCTGCATCCAGGCATTCATCGTCGTACGCCTGGGTGAAGGCGCCGATCTTCGGATTCCAGGCACGGGCTTCGATTTCGGCTCTCAGCGCGGCCACCTGTTGCTCCCACAACTCCACGTGCGCCGTGTTGCCGGTGCCCTTCGCCAGCGTGATGGCCCGGTCCAGTGCCACCCAGCACCACAGCTTGCTGTGGGTGTGATGCTTGCGCTCGCCCTGGAATTCCCAGATGCCGTTGTCGGGTTCGCGACTCAGGTCCCAGACGCCGTCGGCGAGGCGCTCAATCACGTGCCAGAGCTTGGTCGAGATGAAGCCGCCCTTACGTTGATAAACCGCCATGCAGTCGATCACCGCCCCGAAGACATCGAGCTGTCGCTGGCCGGAGGCGCGGTTGCCGATACGAACCGGCCGGGCGCCTTCGTAGCCCGCCAGGTGCTCGAGGTACGACTCGGGAAGGTGCGGATCGCCGTCGACGCGATAGAGGATCTGCATGGCGAAGTCATGGTCGTAGGCACGGTCACGGATCCAGTTGATGAAATCGACGGCTTCCTGCTCGAAGCCCGCGCGAAAGAGAGCCGCGATGCCATAAGAGGCGTCACGCAGCCAGCAGAACCGGTAATCCCAGTTGCGGTCACCGCCCGGATCTTCCGGGATGGACGTGGTCGGCGCGGCGCAGAGGGCACCCGTCGGCGCGTAGGTGAGCAGCTTGATTACCAGCGAGGAGCGCCGGACGGCATCCTGAAATGGTCCTTGATAAAGACACTGATCGAGCCATCCGACCCAGAAGGCCCGCGTGCGCTCGGCCAGCTGGGTGGCGTCGCTGCTGCTGGGGAACTTTCGTCCCAGGGCAAAGTAGCGCTCGCCGAAGCCGAGCGTCATCCAGACTTGCGGTCCGGGCTCGATGGTGAAGCGGAACACATAGCGTGGCCGGCCGTCTACTTCCTCCACCGTGCCGTGAAGCGGGACGGTCGATGAGAGGATCACCTCCTGAGAACCGCCGGAGGCGATGACGATGCCCTCGCGCTCAGCGAAGCTGGTGCGCGCCCGGCCGTAGGCCGGCGCCGGGTCGAGCATGCACTCGACCTCGACCGGGCCGCCGCGTGCCTCGAGACCGCGGCAGATGCGCTTGAGTGAGAGAAAGCGTTCGCCCTCGTTGAAGCAGGGCATGAAATCGGTCAGCACGAGCGTCCCTTCGGAGCGGTGGAAGGTGGTAGTCAGCAGGTTGGTGTCGCGCACGTACGCCTGCTCGCCGGTGGGCACCGGGTTGACTGGCGCGATGCGGAAGCTGCCGCCGCGCTGCCGGTCGAGGATCGCCGCGAAAATGGATGGCGAGTCGAACCGTGGGTAGCAGAACCAGTCGACGGCGCCAGCGGTCGAGACCAGGGCGGCCGTTTCACAGTTGCCGATCAGTCCGTAGGGATACACCGCTTGACCTTACAACGAAATACTGGCAACTGGTTAACGTTCCAAACGGCACTTGATCCACAATCCGGCGCGCGGAAGACTCCGCTCCGGCGTAGAATAGAGTTCCGGTGCCGAAGTACGTCTTCGTAACCGGTGGCGTGGTTTCCTCGATCGGCAAGGGGATCACGGCGGCGTCCATAGGGACCATCCTGAAGGCCCGCGGCCTGAGCGTCTCCCTCCAAAAGCTGGACCCTTACATCAACATTGACCCGGGCACCATGTCGCCCTATCAACATGGCGAGGTGTTCGTCACCGACGATGGGGCCGAGACGGACCTCGACCTTGGCCACTACGAGCGCTTCATCGATGCCAACCTGAGCAAGGCCAGCAACGTGACCACCGGCAAGATCTATGCCGAGGTGATCGCCAAGGAGCGTCGGGGCGATTACCTGGGCGGGACAGTGCAGGTGATCCCCCATGTCACCAACGAGATCAAGGAGCGCATTACCCGGGTCACCTGGGAAGACAACCCCGACGTGGTGATCGTCGAAGTGGGAGGGACGGTGGGCGACATCGAATCGCTTCCATTCCTGGAAGCGATCCGGCAGCTGAAGAACGACCTGGGCCGTAAGAACGTCTTTTACGTGCATCTCACGCTGGTGCCGTTCATCGAGGCCTCGGAGGAGTTCAAGAGCAAGCCGACCCAGCACAGTGTCGCGGCCCTACGCAGCATCGGCATCCAGCCCGACGCTATCGTCTGCCGCTCGGAGCGGGCGATCAGCCTCGCCCTCAAAGACAAGATCGCCTTGTTCTGTGACGTCGACCGGCGGGCGGTCATCTCCGTGCCCGACGCCGCTTCGATCTACGAGGTGCCGCTGATGCTGGAGGACTCCGGCCTGGGCAACGTCATCGTCGAGGCGCTGGAGGCACCCGCTCAAGCGCCGGACCTGAGCGACTGGAACGAGTTGGTGCACCGCATCCAGCACCCAGCCGGCACTGTGCGGATTGGGGTAGTGGGAAAGTACCTACCCGCGCCGGACGCTTACATCAGCGTGACGGAAGCCCTCCGCCACGCCGGCGTCCACCACAACCTGCGCGTCGACATCAAGTGGATCGCCTCCGAAACGCTGGAAACCGGCGACTTGCGCGCCCTCGACGAGGTGGACGGCGTCGTGGTTCCAGGCGGGTTCGGTCATCGCGGCATCGAAGGGAAGATTGCCGCGGCCCGATTCGCCCGGACCTCGCTCACCCCCTACCTCGGGCTCTGTCTCGGGATGCAATGCGCCGTGATCGAGTTCGGTCGCGATCTCCTCGACCAGCCCGACGCCAACAGCACCGAATTCAATGCCTTCACCAGCCATCCGGTGATCGACCTCCTGCCTGAGCAGCGCGACGTCGCTGACAAGGGCGGCACGATGCGGCTCGGTCTCTATCCCTGCAAGCTCCAGCCGGGCACGCTCGCGGCCCAAGCGTATGCGGAGCCGGTCGTTTACGAGCGGCACCGCCACCGTTTCGAGTTCAACAATGCCTATCGAGAGGCGATGTGGGAAGCGGGCATGATCTTCAGCGGCACGTCGCCCAACGACCGCCTCGTGGAGATCATCGAGCTGCGCGACCATCCCTGGTTCGTCGCATCGCAATTCCACCCCGAATTCCGCTCCCGGCCGAACCGCCCGCATCCGCTCTTCCGGGACTTCGTGAAGGCCGCGGCCATCAGGGCCGGTCTGCTCCCGGCTGATGCTCCTGCGCTGACCGAGCCGGCAGCGACTCCCGACAAGACCTCTCAAAGCGCGTGACGCCTGACGTCTCCATGCCCGCCTCGGGCGGTGTGGCCACGCCGCGAACGGTCCAACCGAATGTCGGCCTCGAGTTGGTGCGCGCCACCGAGGCTGCTGCCCTCTCGGCGGGGCGCTGGATGGGAAACCTGGACCGCGAAGGCATCCGCGGGACCGCGACCAACGCCATGCGGGAAGCGCTCACGGGGGTGCACATGAAGGGCACCATCGTGATCGGCGAGGAGCCCATTTCGGCGCCGCTCGGTCTGGGCCAGCAAATCGGCGATGGAGCCGGCGACGTTTGCGACGTGGCGCTGAAGCCACTCGACGGATCAACCCTGGTCGCGAAAGGCCTTCCCAACGCCGTCTCGGTCATCGCCACAGCGGAGCGCGGCTCGCTGGTGCGCGCGCCGGTCGGCATGTACGCAGAGAAGATCGCGGTGGGCCCGGAAGCCCGAGGCTCGGTCGACGTGACGGATTCCGTCGAGCACAACTTGCAACGCGTCGCCTTCGCCAAGAAGGTCCAGGTTTCGGATCTCACCGTGGTGATGCTCGACCGTCCGCGACACGAACCGCTGATGGATCAGGTGCGCCAGGTCGGCGCCCGGATCACCCTGCTCAGCGACGGCGATATCGCCGCCGCCATCATGGCGACTCTCGAGGGGACCGGCATCGACGTGATGCTCGGTATTGGTGGCTTACCCGAGGCGGTGCTGGCGGCCTGCGCACTGAAGTGTCTGGGCGGCGACCTGCAGTGCCGCCTGTGGTTGCGCTCCCGCGACGACGAAGAGAAGGCGCGCGCCGCCGGCTTCGAGGATCTGCGGGGGGTCTTCTCAGTTGACGACCTGGTGCGAGGCGAGGACGTGGCATTCGCGGCCACCGGGGTCACCGACGGGGAGTTCTTGCACGGCGTCATCTATCACCACTTCTGGGCGGAGACCGAATCGATGGTCTTTCGCAGTAAGACCGGCACGGTTCGCCACCTGAACACCAAGCACCACTACGCACTCAAGTCGGTCGAAGGCGCGCACCGGAAAGTTCGCTAGGCTCAGGGACAAATTGTGCAAGCGGTGGTGCGTCGTTTGACGCGGGGACCAAAAGTGGGTAGACTGCCCGGGTTTTGGCAAGGGGAATCCCAAGACTAGCTGCCCATGGGTGGGCGCTCGGGCTCGCGCTGTTCGTGCTTGCCCTCGGGCCACTCGGATTCAGGCACCCGATTGCCGAGGCCCACGCCACGAGCCGGAGCGTGATCGTTTCCTACAAGACCAGCGTCGCTGACGCCTCGCTGGGACCGGTCAACGCCCGCGATGTCGAGAGCCAACTCCACACGCGGGACTTCATCACGGCCGTGAGGGCCAATGATGTCGCAGCGCCCGTAGCACCATCGGAGGCCGGCGCGAGCCGTGAGCACCTGGTCCGGTTTGTCTGGCCGACCCACGGCACCCTCACCCAGACCTTCTTCGACTACCACCCCGGGATCGACATCGCCAATGACGTGGGGACGCCGGAAGTTGCGTCCGAAGCCGGCCAGGTCGTGTTCGCCGGTTGGGGAGCGTACGGAATCTATGTCGAGATCGACCACGGCAACGGCTTCCATTCGATCTATGGCCACATGTCCGCGGTACAGGTAAAGACCGGTCAGGCCGTTACGCAGGGCCAGCAGATCGGCCTGATGGGGGCGACCGGCCGTGCCAGCGGGCCCCACCTGCACTTCGAGATTCGTTACCAGGGCGTCCCGCAGAATCCGATCGATCTCTTTTCATAGACCCGGTCAGGCCCGCCGAATAAGTGCCCTCCGGCGTGGGAAAGCGCGCGTGGATGAGCGCGCTCCGGTGTGGGAAAGCGCGCGTGGATGAGCGCGCTCCGGCGTGGGAAAGCGCGCGTGGATGAGCGCGCTCCGGCGTGGGAAAGCGCCCGTGGATGAGCGCGCTCCGGTGTGGGAAAGCGCGCGTGGATGAGCGCGCTCCGGTGTGGGAAAGCGCGCGTGACGGATAAGGTAGCGGGTGTGAACCGCCTTCTTTACGCTTCGGCTGATGGGCGGTTGCGCGTTCACGGCTCGCTGCGGGCGACGGCCCGCAGTGGTTGGGAGACCGGCGTGGCCGATCGCGTCATCCCGCTGCCGGCCGGCGCGACTCTGGTCCATCTGCCAGGGCGGATTCCCCAGGGACGGTCTCCGGCCGGCGAGATCGGTCCGATCGACGAGCCGGGCGCCGTGGCGGTCGCCGCGGTATTACCACCGGGGTATCTGCGGACCTGGCTGCCCGCCTATGCCGACGATGGCCAACCTCCGGTCCTGCCCCTCTATGGTTACGCGGCCGTCGCCGCAATCGACGGCGAGCCTCATGTGGCGGCGATGCGAACGGACCGCTGGAACGCCTGGGACCCGCAGGCCGACGATCGGCAGCACATCGATCGCGGCATTCGCGCGGCTCGACGCCCCCTGCCGGACAGCCGGTTGCTGCGCCACCTCGAAACCTGCGCGACCGAGTACCGATGCCTGACGGCGCAGAATCTCTTCCTCCGCCGCGGTGAAGGCGCGATTCCGGTCTCGCCCGCCTGCAACGCCGCCTGCCTGGGCTGCATCTCGGAGCAGTGGGGCGACGTCGACTCGCCCCAGACCCGCCTCGCCTTCGCTCCGACGGCGGCGGAGATCGCCGTGCTGGCGGCCTGGCACCTGAGCGGGGACCCGGCGAACTTCGTCAGCTTCGGGCAGGGGTGCGAGGGTGAGCCGCTGACCAGGGGCGCGGCGCTGGTTGAGGCGACCCGCCGCATCCGGTCGGCATGGCCACAGGCGACCATCCATATCAATACCAATGGGTCACGTCCCGAGGTTCTCCGGCGCCTGATCGATGCGGGATTGAATTCCATCCGGATCAGCATCTTCAGCCTCGACGACCAGCGCTTCCGCGCCTACTACCGGCCGGTAGGATACGGTCTCGATCAGGTCGCGCAATGCGCGGAGCTGATGGCCGCCGCCGGCGGACAGGTGACGATCAACTTGCTGACCTTCCCTGGCATCAGCGACGCCCAACCAGAGATCGATGCGCTGGTCGCGTTCATTCGTGACCATCGCGTCCACCAGGTGCAGCTCCGGAGCCTGAACGTCGACCCGCACTGGCTCCTGGCCCGCATTCCGAATCCGACCCACGGCATTGGGATGCGGGCGTTTACCCGCGAACTGGCGGCGCGCTGCCCGGGGCTCCACCTGGGCAATTTCACGAGGGCGTGGACCGTACCTGCCCCGATCTTGGCGTAACGCCCGGGGCGACGCACCCGTTTGAAGTGATTGAAAGGCCCAGGCCGTGGGCAAGCTCAAGGTGATGGCTGATCTGTACTCGCCGAACGACCCCCACCAGGGATCGGCCGATTATGGTTACCGGACCGACCGGCCGGTGCAGGCCGATATCCCGGCACAACCCGACAACCGCGGACGGCGGAACGGTGGCCTGGCGGCGGGGCTTGTGGCTTTCCTGGCCTTCGTCTTCGGCAAGCTCTCCTACATCGGGCTGCTGGCCCTCAAGTTGAAAGGCCTATGGTTCACCGTCATCTCCACGGGAGTGACGGCGCTGATCTACACGCAACTCTTCGGGGCCGCCTTCGGCGTCGGCATCGTGCTCCTCATCCTGATCCACGAAAGCGGACACGTGGTTGTCGGACGGGTCCTGGGGATGCCGGTCTCGTTGCCGGTCATGATCCCGTTCCTGGGCGCCTTCGTCAATGTGAAGGAGCAGCCGCGCAGCGTTGCGCAGGAATCGATCATGGCGATCGGCGGTCCGGTGCTGGGGTCGGTCGCCGCGGGCCTTTGCTATGTCGGCTACCTCACTATGCCCACTTCCAGCATGGGTCAGCTGCTGCGGGCGCTGGCCTACTTCGGCTTCCTCATCAACCTCTTCAACCTGATTCCCCTGACGCCACTCGACGGCGGCCGCGTGACGTCATTGCTCTCCAAGTGGTTCAACGTCGCCGGATTGCTCATCGCAGCGGGACTGCTCCTGTTCGAGCTGCAGTCGGGGACCGGCGTGAATCCGGTTCTCTTCCTGGTCTTGATCTTCGGCGCCTTCTCGACCTGGCAGCGGTTTCGGTCGACGGCCCTCAACCCGGCCTACTACGCCGTCGACACCCAGACGAAGGTGATCGTCGGAGCGCTCTACCTCGGACTGCTGTTCACTCTGGGCGTGGGCATGCTGCAGACGGCGGCCGTATTGAGGCCGGCGGGCTGATAGAATGGGGAACCCGTGAAAGCCACCATCCATCCGACCTACTATCACGATGCCGTCGTGGTCTGCCTTTGCGGCAACCGATTCACGACCGGGTCTACTCAGAAAGAGCTCAAGACCGAGGTCTGCTCGGTGTGCCATCCCTTCTTCAGCGGCCAGCAGCGAATCGTCGACACGCAGGGCCGCGTTGACCGGTTCCAGCAGCGCCAGCAGCGGAAGAGATAACCCGCTACGCCGTTGAGCCCTTTGTGGGCGGCGGAGTTCAGCAGGGACTAGGATGAGCGCGGCTGTGAGCCAGGAGAAGTTCTTTTATGGCGGCCAGGCCGTGCTCGAGGGCGTCATGATGCGCGGCCGCACCACCTACGCGGTCGCCGTCCGCAAGCCCGACGGCGAGATCCAGGTTCTCCGCGAGCGCCTGCGGTCGATCATCTACACCCATCCGGTCTGGAAGCTGCCGCTGCTGCGCGGGCTGGCCGGGCTGTGGGAGCAGCTCCACCTCGGCATGAAGGCCCTGATGTGGTCGGCGAACATCCAGGCCGCCGCCGAGCAGATCGAGCTGAGCGCCAACACCATCCGCGTCACGATGGCGATCGCGGTGGTCGGCGCGATGCTCTTCTTCCTCGGAGTTCCACTGCTCGCTGCGGGCTTCCTCAGCCGCGGCCACAGCAACCTCTTCTTCGGCATCGTCGACGGCGTGGTCCGTATCGCGCTGCTCCTGCTCTACCTTTATGCGATCTCCTTCAAGGCCGAGATCGCGCGCCTCTTCGCCTACCACGGCGCCGAGCACAAGACGATCAACGCCTACGAGGCCGGACTCCCCCTCGACGTGCCCAACGTGCGGACGCAGAGCACGCTACACCCTCGCTGCGGCACGGGCTTCTTGCTCGCCGTGATGGTCGTCAGCGCCTTCGTCTTTGGCCTGGTCGGCCGGCCGGCGCTGCCCCTCCTGCTTCTCTCCCGCATCGTGCTGATCCCGCTGATCGCCATGCTCGCTTATGAGTTCATCCGCTTTGCCGGCCGCAATCGGAACAACCCGGTGGTGAAGGTGCTCATCCTTCCTTTCCTCCTGACCCAGAAGCTCACGACGCGGGAGCCGGATGACCGTCAGCTCGAGGTCGCCCTGGCCGCCTTCGAGGCCGCCCGGCTAGAGGAGAAAGAGGCCGCGGCCTGATGTTCGAACAGCTCGAAGCGGTTCGGGCGCGATACGAGGCGATCACCGAACGGCTGGCCGATCCCGCGGTTCACGCCGACCTCAAGGAGCTCCAGCGGCTGGGCAAGGAACAAGCGCAGCTCCGCGACCTGGTGCAGCTCTACGATGCCTACCGCCGCGCCGAGCGCGGCATGGCGGAGGCCCGCGAGCTGTCCGAGCACGAGCGAGATCCCGAGATGCAGGCGTACGCTCGCCAGGAGTTCGACAAGCAACAGCAGGAGCGAGACCGGCTAGAAGGCGAGCTCAAGCTGGCGCTCGTGCCCAAGGATCCCACTGACGACAAGGACGTCATTATCGAGATTCGGCAGGGGACCGGTGGGGACGAGGCGGGACTGTTTGCCGCCGACCTCTTCCGCATGTACAGCCGCTATTCCGAGTCGCGGCGATGGAAGGTGGACCTGCTCTCCGAGAACGTGACCGAGCGGGGAGGTTTCAAAGAGGTGGTGTTCGAAGTGCGCGGTCGAGGAGCCTACTCGCGGCTGAAGTTCGAGAACGGCGTACACCGTGTCCAGCGTGTACCGGAGACCGAGGCGCAGGGTCGCATTCACACCTCCACGGCCACCGTGGTGGTGATGCCGGAGGCTGAAGAAGTCGACGTCGTCATCGACCCGGAGCGGCTCAAGGTTGACGTCTACCGCTCCGGCGGGCACGGTGGGCAGAGCGTCAACACGACGGATTCGGCCGTCCGCCTCACCTACACACCCGAGGACGGAGGTTCGCCGATCGTGGTCACCTGCCAGGACGAGCGCTCGCAGCTCAAGAACAAGGCCAAGGCGGAAAAGGTGCTGATGGCCCGCCTGCTCGACCGTCAGATGGCGCAGCAGCAGGAGGCTCTAACCGAAGTTCGACGTTCAGCCGTCGGCTCGGGAGACCGCAGTGAAAAGGTGCGCACCTATAACTATCCGGAGGGCCGGATCACCGATCACCGGATCGACTTCAAGTATTACAAGCTGCCCCAGTTCGTCGAGGCGGGTGATCTCGACCCGGTGATCGATCGCCTGATCGCCTGGGACCAGGGCAACCGTCTGAGCGAGCCGCCAAATGGCGCCGCGCGTAACTGACGGCGGCCGGGTCAAGGCGCAGCTCGCGAAGACACGCGCCGCCCTGGCGACGGCCGGGATTCCATTAGCCTGGCTCGACGCCGAGATCCTGGTGGCACACGTCCTCCAGAGTTCGCGCGAGAGGCTCCACAGCCACCCCGAGCGCGAGCTGACCGTCGCGCAGCGGACTCGGCTGCGGCGATTGACCAGTCGCCGAGCGGCCCGCGTTCCGGTGCCTTACCTGGTCGGGGAGCGCGAGTTCTATGGGTACATGTTTCGCGTTACCCCCGCCGTGTTGATTCCGCGGCCCTCGAGCGAGCTGCTCGTCGAGCTGGCGATCGAGTGGTTGAAAGCGCATCCGCAGGCGCGGCGAGCGATCGATCTCGGAACCGGCAGCGGCGCCGTCGCCATCTCGGTCGCCAAGGCCGTGCCGCGGGTGCGCATCGAGGCACGCGATGTGAGCGCGCGCGCCCTGCGAGTCGCCGACGCGAATATTGCCCACTACCGGCTCCGCCAGCGGATCACGACGGTGAAGGGCGACCTGCTGAGGCATGCCGCCCCCGCGGATTTGATCCTGGCCAACCTTCCATATATCCCAGAGGCGCTGCGGCAGATCCGGCCGAAGGAGCTCGAGTACGAGCCGGCGCTCGCCCTCGACGGCGGCAAGGATGGGCTGTCGCTGATCCGTACCGCGCTGGAGCAGGCTCCCGCGGCGGTCAAACCGGGCGGCCTGGTGCTCTTCGAATGCGACCCGGCACAAACGCGTCGCCTGGTCCGCCTCGCCCAGGGGCACTGGTCCCGGGCGCAGGTGAGCGTGCACAAGGACCTGGCCGGGCAGGACCGCGTGGTGAGGATCCAGACGTGAAACACAGGGAAATGCAGGCAGCCTTGTTGGGCGCCGCGGTATCCGGCATTCTCCTGGCGGGGTGCACGCCTGATGCGTCGGTGCCGGTAAAGCCGACCACCTCCCTTCGACCCACCCCAGCGTTCGGTGCGAACGGTTGCAAACCTCCCTCACCGTCCGGTCGCTTTTTAGCTGAGATTCAGGGGACGATCCAAACAACAACCGCCCACGACGGTGAACTGTGGGCTTGGCTGATGCCCAGCCATGACTTACCGGTGCTTAGCGGCGAGGGAACGAAGATCGTTTGGAGGCTTCCCTTCGACGGGGGCGGTCCGCCGCGGTTCGTCGCCACGTCGCAGGACGGAGCAGTGGCGACGCTGGACTTCGGTCCCGAGCCTCACGGTAGCTCGTCCTGGGCCCGGACGGGTGCGGAATACGGAACTGGTTTCGTTTTTCCAAAACCTGGTTGTTGGGACCTCCACGTGACGACTGGTAAGACGACGGGTGACCTGTGGATCGTGGTCGCGAGTCGGCAGCAGGTTCATGGCTGAGCGTTGGCCGGCGGACCCATCGCACATCGCCCAAGCGGCGGAGCGACTCCGCGCCGGCGCCGTCATCGCCTTCCCAACCGACACGCTCTATGGGGTGGGCGCGCGGGCCGCCGACCCCGCGGCGGTCGCCCGCCTCTACCAGGTGAAGCGGCGTCCATCGGGGCAGCCAATGGTGTTGCTCGTCCGGGATCGGGACCAGGCGGAGCGATTCGCGGTGGTGTCTGCGGCCGCCGCCGACTTGATGGCGCGCTTCTGGCCGGGTCCGCTCACGCTGGTGTTGCCCGCGCGCGTCCGCAGCGACGACTCGATCGCCGTCCGCGCGCCGAACCACGATGTCGCGCTCGCGTTGCTGACCTCGCTTGGTGAGCCGATGGCCAGCAGCAGCGCCAACCCAGCGGGCCAGTCGCCACCGGTCGATGCCGACCAGGTCATCGCCGCCTTGGGCGACGAGCTCGACCTCGTGCTCGACGCCGGGCCGTGCGCGATCGGTCAGCCCTCGACGATTCTCGACCTCAGCGGCGCGGAGCCGCGCATCCTGCGCCAGGGCGCGATCGCATCTGCGGAACTGATTCGAGGATAATGGGCGGAATGCTGCAGGCCCGCACCGACCTGACCAGCCGGATCGACCTCGTCGATCCCGAGGTCGGTGCCGCGATCCGCGACGAATTCGAACGCCAGCAGTACACGCTGGAGCTGATCCCGTCGGAGAACATCGCCAGCCCCGCGGTGCTGCAAGCACTCGGCTCATTGCTCAACAACAAATATGCCGAGGGCTACCCGGGCAAGCGCTACTACGGTGGCTGCGAGAACGTCGACCGGATCGAGACGCTGGCCATCGAGCGCGCCGAGGCGCTCTTCGGTGCCGAGCATGCCAACGTGCAATCCCATTGCGGCACAACCGCCAACTACGCCGTCTACGCGGCGGTGCTCAAGGTAGGCGACACCGTCATGGGGATGGACCTCAGCCAGGGCGGGCACCTCAGCCACGGCAGCCCGGTGAACTTTTCCGGGAAGCTGTATCACTTCGTGCCGTACGGGGTCGATCCCACCACAGAGCGAATCGACTACGACGTGGTCGAGAAGCAGGCCAAAGAGGTGCGGCCCAAGATGCTGCTCGCCGGTTATAGCGCCTACCCCCGCATGCTCGACTTCGAGCGGCTGGCGGCGATCGCGAAGTCGGTCGATGCTTACTTCTTCGTCGATATGGCGCATTTCGCCGGCCTGGTGGCCGGTGGTGCGCATCCGAGTCCAGTCCCTCACGCCGACTTCGTCAGCTTCACCACGCACAAGACGATGCGGGGACCGTGGGGCGCGATGATCCTCTGCAAGGCGAAGTACGCAGCCGACATCGACAAGAGCGTGTTTCCCGGTAGCCAGGGCGGTCCGCATAACCACGCCATCGCCGGGAAGGCCGTAATGCTGGCCCAGTGGAAGACGCCGGAATTCAAGTCCTACGCGCAGTCGGTCGTCAACAACGCGCGCACGCTCGCCGAAGGTCTCAGCCGTCGCAAGCTGCGGCTCGTGAGTGGGGGGACGGACAACCACCTGATGCTGATCGACCTTCGGCCGCTGAACCTGACGGGAAAGAAAGTCCAGGACACGTTCGACACCGTCGGCATCACGGTGAACCGTAACTCGATTCCCTTCGACACCGCGAGTAAGTTCAACCCGAGCGGCATTCGGTTGGGGTCGCCGTCGGTCACCACGCGCGGGATGGGCCCCAAGGAAATGGAGCAGATCGCCGACCTGGTCTCCGAGTTGCTCTTCAACCTCGAGGACCGGACGGTCCATGAGCAGGTGCGCGCCCGCAGCCGGGCGCTGTGCGAACGATTCCCGCTGCCGTACTAGCGGGCGCCGGCTTCTTCAGCGACCCGACCCTCTGGTCTGATTTCTCGCCGGCTCGATTCGGTCCGGCGGTGGTGCCCTTTCTCGCGGCGCTGGTGTGCACCACCGTCGCGGTGCTGCCCGCCCGCTGGCTGGCCTTTCGGCTGGGCGCGGTCGCCGAGCCGGGGGAACGCCGCATCCACAGTCAGCCAACTGCCCGGCTCGGCGGGCTTGCGATGTACCTGGGATTCGGTCTCGCCGCGGCACTCTTCTCGACCAACCCGGCCACGCTCGGCTTGCTGCTTTCAGCGGCGGTCATCACCACCCTGATGGTCTTCGACGACATCCGCGGCATTCGGCCAATCTTTAAGTTGGTCTTTCAGATCGCCGCATCCCTACTCGCCATCGTGGGGTTCGGGATCTCGATCCACTTCATCGGCCTCCCCGGGGGACACCCGATCAACCTGGTCCCCGCCGTTGCCATCCCGCTCACGCTGCTCTGGTTCGTCGGCCTCCAGAACACTGTCAACCTGATCGACGGCGTCGATGGATTGGCCGCCGGTGTCGTGGCGATCGTCGCCGCGACCCTGTTGCTGGCGGCCATCAACCGGGGCGAGAGCGACATCATCATTCTGGCCGGAGCGCTGATCGGCGCCTGTGTTGGCTTCCTCTTCTTCAACTGGCACCCCGCCCGGGTGTTCATGGGCGACAGCGGCAGCAACTTCCTGGGCTTCACCCTCGCCGCTCTCTCCGTCCTTTCGGTCGCAAAAGGAACCGTGGTGCTGGCTTTGATCGTGCCGGTGGCCGCGCTGGCGATTCCGATCGTCGACACGGCCTGGGCGATCGTTCGGCGCCGCCTGCGCGGCCGGTCGATCGCCACACCGGATACGGGGCACTTGCACCACCGGCTGCTCGACTTTGGCCTCAGTCCGCAGGAGACGGCGCTGGTCTTCTACTTCGGAACGGCCATCTTCGCCGCCGTCGGCCTCGCCATTTATGGCCACCGCAGGGTGCTGTTCGGCGCCATCGTGCTGTTGGGGCTCGGCATCGTCGTCATCCTGCTGCGCCGCTTCCGCAGAGTCAGCCGAGGTTGAGCTCGGTTCGGGCGCCCACCCGATAGCGTCGCGAATTCACCCCCTGCTAAGCTGTATTTGCTTGAGACTCCTGCCCATCAGGGAGCCTGCCGATGGCACCGCCCACTAACCGGAAGCTCTTCTCCTCGATGGGACTCGTGACCGGGCTGGGACTCTCGGCGGTCGGAAGTCTTCTGGTAGGAGTGCTTTTAGGCTTGTTCCTCGATCGCACGCTGCACACCACGCCGCTCTTCCTCATCGTCGGTATGTTGCTCGGCATCGCGGCCGCTGCCCTGGGTGTCTACCGCCTGGTGATACGGGAGTTCAATCGATGATGGACCGACCGCTCCAGGTCATCACGGTTTCGCTGATCGGATGGGCTGCCCTCCCGGTCGCGGCACTGTGCCTGGCCATGATGGCCGCAGGGCGCGGCTCGTGGGCGCTTGGAATCGTGACCGGGTGGCTCGCCGGGAGTCTCAACGCCATCCTGTTGGCGCTCCGGGTGAGCCGAGTGAACCAGCGCTCGACGGTGGCCGGCACCCTCTACGGCGCGGCCAGCCGCTTCGCGCTCATCGGCCTGCTCGCCGTCGGGGCCTATCGCCTGCTGGGGGCGTCGCTGGTTGGCTATGCCATTGGCATCGCGTTGGTGATGCTCATGAACGTACCGGTGTCGCTGATCTGGTCGACGCGGCAGAGGCCAGCGCGATGACCCGCCTGGCGCTGGTCACTCAGCCCCAGATCGAAATCGGCCAGCACGTTCAGGTCCAGGTCTTCGGCTTCACCATCTACGTGGACACGGTGGTCATGATCGCCATCGTCCTGGCGATCATCGCTGGTCTGGTATTCCTGGCGCGCCGTCGGGGACTGACGGAGGAAGCGCCGACCGGCGTCCAAAACCTTCTCGAGTACGCGGTCGAGTTCGTCGCTGGCCTAGTGGAAGATACGATCGGCGAACGCGGCAGGCAGATCGCACCCCTCGCTGTAACCATGTTCCTCTTCATCATCGTGGCCAACTGGCTGGGCCTGGTGCAGATCCCGAGCATTCGGTTCACGTCTCCGACTGCCGATTTGAATAGTACCCTGGCCCTCGCCCTGGTCACGTTCGTGCTCGTCGAGTACTACGCGATCAAGAATCGGGGCCTTGGCGGATTCCTGAAACACTTCCTCGAACCGTTTCCCGTGCTGGCACCGATCAACCTCATCGAGGAACTGTCGAAGCCAGTGACCCTCTCCTTCCGACTCTTCGGCAACATCCTGGCCGGCGAGGTGATGCTGCTCGTGCTCGCGTTCTTCGGTGGCGGCTTCCTGCTGGGCGTTGGCCAGCTCGTGCAGGGACACCTCCTCGTCGGTGCCCTGGCCATCGTCGGCGTGATCGCGATCTTCGTCTTCGACGTCGTCTGGATCGCCTTCAGCGTCTTTATCGGCGCGATCCAAGCGTTCATCTTCACTATGCTCACCATCGCGTACTTCGGACAAGCAATGGAACACCACGAAACCGGGAAACCGACGGTCACATAAGGAGGAAGACGTGGAACACGCAATCATTATTGGCGCCGGTCTGCTCGCGGCCGGGTTGATCATGGCGGGAGGTGCGATCGGGGCAGGCGTCGGCGACGGGCTGGTGTCCGCCCGTACGGTGGAGGGCGTTGCCCGCCAGCCGGAGGCGCGCGGCCAGCTGCTGCCGCTCATGCTGATCGGCATCGGTCTGATCGAGGCGCTCCCAATCATCACCCTGGTTTTCGCCTTGATCCTGATCTTCGCCAACCCGGCGCACTAGGTCTCGAGCATGTTCGTTGTTCCGAACCTGACGCTGCTGATCCAGGACATTGCGTTCTTCCTGCTGCTCTTCCTGATCGCGCGTTACCTCTACCGGCCGATCATGCAGGTGCTGGAAGCCCGTACCAAGCGGATTCAGGACGGCCTGCGTGCCGCGGACGAGGCCAAGCGGGACCGGGAGGCAGCGGACAAGGAGTACCAGCTCCGGATGGAGGCCGCGCGGCGCGAGGGGCAGGCATTGCTGGACCGGATTGCGAAGCAAGGTGAGGACCTTCGCAAAGAACTCGAAAGCAAAGCCCGAGGACAGGCCGAGGGCTTGATCGCGAGGGCCCGTGCGGAGATCCAGCAAGAGCGGGAGAAAGCCGTCCAGGATCTGCGCGAGCAGGTGGCGGACCTGGCCGTGCTCGCGGCGAGCCGCATCATCGGGGAGAGCCTGGATGCGAAAAAGCACCGGGAGCTGATCGAACGCACCATCGAAGAGGCGAAGATTCGTGCCTGAAAGGACCGGCGTCGCGCGCCGCTATGCGGCCGGCATCTTCCAGCTGGCCCAGGAGGAGAACGCTGTCGACACCTGGCGTGCCGAGCTCGCCAAGCTCGACGAGTTGCTCCAGGACGACGTCCTGGTCGCCGCCTTCCAGAACCCGGCGGTCGGGGTCGGCCGCCGCATGGAGCTCGCGCAGATTCTCAAGCCCGAGCTCCGCCCGGAAACGGAGAACCTGCTGCGCTTGCTCGTCGAGCACTATCGGACTCGCGAGATGCATCGCATCCGTGAAGAGTTTGA
>JALYYE010000131.1 GCA_030946735.1 Candidatus Dormiibacterota bacterium | reverse complement strand
TCATGACATTCTTCCGGCTGCCGCTCACCAAAACGCTGGACAAACTACTGGGGGCGGCGGCCAACGGTGCTCTTGCCTTTGTCATCGTCTACGTGGTCCTGCTCGGCCTGGTAGGCGCCGGCACCGTGCTCGACCCGCTCAGTCGCGCGAGTTCGATCCAGCCATCTCAGGTCGCGGCGATGCGGATGTTGCTGGCCGAGAACCCGCAGGTCGCCGGGTTCGTACCGCCGGGTGAACTGGGGCAGCTCGCCGCGGTGTCGTCGATGCATCCAGTTGCCCTTGCGCAGCTGGGTCAGTACGCGCAGGTGATCAATTACTACGAGCACACACTGCGGCCGCAGCTCGCTACCAGCCGGCTGGCGCCGCTCGTGCTGCAGTACGGTGCGCGCATGCCGATCATCGGCCGGCATGTCATCTTGCCCCCACCGCAGTAGTTGTCCGGCCCCGAGTCAGTAAGAGCCAGAATGCGGACAGAACGATTGCGGCGGCGACTGCGAGATGGGCAGCAAAGTAGGCGATAGCGCCGGGCTCAGGCTTCTGCGCTGCCCACGCAAGATCAGACAGCGCGACACGGAAGACTTCGATGGAATAGGTGAGGCCAAAACCGAGGAGGGTTTCGGCAAGGCTGTTGTTGCGCCGTCCGATGAGAACCAGACTGGCGAGCACAACCACGGCGATCGGCACCCCGATCCCCTCCAGGGCAAGAAAGGCGCACGGGCCACCCGCGATCAGGCAGAGCAAGACCCAGAGCACACGCCGGACGGGCATGAAGGAGTAACGCGGGGTGGTGGCTAGCCCGGCAGAATCTCGAAGACCGGGTGCTTGTTCGTTTCGGCCGCGAAGCGCTCGACCGGATCTCCGGGTTTGGCTTCGAAGTATGGCTGGACCCGCGCAAACCCCTCCATGTACCTCTTCAGCAATGGTGCCGCCACGGCCGGCGCCACCTCCTGGAGTCGCACCACCTCCTCCCGACCGCGCGATTTCAAGCGGGCGCGGCCGCCGGCGGCCCGAACGTTCTGCACCCACGCGACTTCGCCATAGGGCGCCATTGCGTAGCGGTGCCCTCCTTCGACCAGTGGCGTAATCGGGGTCGAGCGCGGTTGGCCAGTTTTCCGGCCCGGTACCGTCAGCATAAACATTGGGCCAGTCGGAATACCTAGCCGGATCAGGCCTTTCAGGAACGCGTTGAAAGCCTTCGTTCCGCCGTCGAGCGAGTATTTCTTCGCCATGCTGCTCCCAGCTTAGCCCGGACGCCCGCGTGACCAGATGATCGCCGGCCGCGTTCCATTGATATGGCGTGGAGGCGAGCGGTCGCCGGCCTGATGCTCCTGACGGGTCTGGTGACGCTTGGGTATGTGGGGATCTCGAGCTACATCGCCGAAGAGCTTGTCTATGAAGCCCCCAAGCCGGTCGTCAAAACACCGGCCACCCTGGGCCTTCGTTTCGCCAATGTCAGCTTTCCGAGCCGTGACGATCAGATCGGCCTGAAAGGCTGGTTCATCCCCGGGGTCCTCCCAGATGGCCGCCTGACGGTCGATCGAATCATCGTCGCTGTCCACGGGACGCGACAAAACCGGGAAAGTCCGGCCGACCACCTGATGCTACTGACCGGTGAGCTGGCTCGCCACGGCTTCGGCGTGCTGAGCTTTGACATGCGAGGCATGGGCGAATCACCGCCGGCACCGCTCTCGATGGGAAATCTGGAGCAGCGCGACGTCCTCGGTGCCATCGATTTCTTGCGAAGGGGCACGCTGCCGTTTCCCGAGCTCGGGCGTCCCCGCATCATCGGCGGGCTCGGAATCTCGATGGGTGCTTCCACCTTGCTGCTGGCCGCGGCTGGCGAGCCCGGCATCCAGGCGGTGGTCTCGGATTCCGCCTACGCGGACGTCGTCCCGATTCTCGAGCGCGAGATTGCCAGGCGCAGCGTCGCGCCCATCGGTCGCGTCCCGGGACTGTTTGCGCCTTCAGCCCTCGTCATGGCTCGGCTTCTCTACGGCGTCGATTTCTTCGCGGCGCGGCCAGTAGCCACGGTCGCCCACATCGCGCCCCGACCGCTGTTCCTGATTCATGGCACCGCCGACGACTACGTGCCGATCAGCAACTTCCGGGCATTGAACGCGGCGGCCACAACGCCGCAGGGTGCCCACGTGACGACCTGGGTCGTGCCCAACGCCCGCCATGCCCAGGCCTTCAAGAAGACCGGGGCGGAATATGTCACGCGAGTGGTCGCCTTCTTCGATGCCTCCCTGGGCAGCGACCGCAGCGCGGCGGGGGCAGTGGCGTGAAGGCCCTCCGCGCGCTTCAACCCCTGGTCGCCCTGATGGGGCTTGCGACGCTCTTGATCGCCGTGGTCACCGCCGTCCGGGCAATCAGTGCGCGTGCCGGGTTTCTGGTCGAGCGGCAAATCGTGTTGTACGTCTGGCTTGCCGGTCTGGTGATTGTGAGTGGCGTCTTTGCCTGGGTCGTCCGGCGCTCGATGCGGCGCGACCCATCGCGGTGGGGGCTCCCGGTGATGGGACTCACCGTGCTTGTGCTGGCGGCGCCACTGGCCCTGATGCTGCTTCAGCATCCCTCCCCGTAATCGCGCCCGGGGCCGTCATGCGGCGGCGCCGGGTAAATGCTGGTCGACCCAACTCCGCAATGCCGGGGCAGGGAGCGCACCGGTGACGCGCGCCACCTCTTTGCTGTGATCGATCAGGACCAGGGTTGGGATACCGCGAATGCCAAACCGCCGAGACAGGTTGGGAGCATTGTCGCTGTTGACCTTGACGAGCTTGAGTCGGCCGGGCAGCTCGTTGGCAATCTGTTCGACGACGGGTGAGACGGTACGGCAGGGGCCGCACCACGGAGCCCAAAAGTCCACCAGCACCGGCAACGTGCTTTGCTCTACGACGGCCGAAAAATCGGCCTCGCCGCTTTCGGTCACCCACGGCAACGTAGCGCCGCACACGCCACAGTGCGGGAGCCCACGTGCCGCCGATGGGACCCGGTTCATCTTGCCGCAGTCTGGGCATCGGACGAGTGCCGGTTCGCCGTCCATCGGACTATTCTGGGATAAGTTGGCCGTGAACGGGCAAAGGAGGTGACGGTACGGCTGAGGAACTCGATGTGAGCAAAGGGTGGTGCTGCGACGGGCGCACCTGGACGGAGCACGCCGAACATGGTGGGAAGTGCTGCCAGCCGCAAGGCAAGCAGATCAATGATCTCCCGGCGGAGGGCAAGCGCAAGGCGCAAGAACGGATGGCCAAGATGCGGGCTGCGCCCCAACCCTGAGTTAGTTCGTACTCGAGCGTTACGGTGCCCGCGATGTGCTCGAGCAAGCACCGTGGCGCCGAGTCAAATTTGTCGAGGTGAAAGGCGGCAGCCGTTCGCATCGGCTCAGTCTATGGCTGATGTGGCTGGGGCTCCCGCGCGCGTGCGCCTACGAGCAGGGCGAGGACGAGGGCCAGGGCAGCTGCGACTACCAGCCCTGCCCGGATACCGGCGACCGAGGCCACGATGCCACCGAGCAGCGGGCCAAGACCGAAGCCGAGGGCCACGGCGCTCGACCCGAACCCGAAGACGGTCGCCTGCACGATGGTAGGCGATTCGAGTCCGATCATCGCACCGAACGCCGGGATCAAGGCGCCGCTGAAAAAGCTGGCGATCACGAACGTGGCGATCAGGGCGGGAGTGTTGGCCGCGAACGCCGTGCCGACCAGCGCCAGCCCTAGCAGCAGAGAGCCCACGATCAGAAGCCTCCGATAGGTGGTGCGCCGCAGCAGACGGTGGTATGTGAGCGAAGCGAGCGCGGTCGCAATCCCGGCGGCGGCAAATGTGATGCCGGTCAAGAACTGCGCCTGCTGCGCGCCCGTCAGCTCGAGGAGTCGCAGGACGACGAGTTGCTGAGCGGCTCCATAGCTGGTCTGCTGCAGACCCTGTGCCACGATCAGCACGGCGAGGGCGCCAACCGTCCCCGCTCGGGCCAGGTGAAGCACCTCCATGGTGCGCGGCGCGGCGGCTCGCGCCACCCGCCGCGGGCTTTCGCGAACCACGAACACAACCGGGATCGCCGCGAGGAGGAGCATGGCGCCGCCCGCCAGGAAGATCGCCCGCAACCCTATGAGGTTTGTCGCCAGGCCGCCGGCGGCCGGGCCAACGGCGCTGCCTAGTGAAATGGAGGAACTAAGGATCCCCAGCGCCCAGGCGAGGTGCGGTCCGGGTGTCTCGGTCGCCACCAGCGCGGTAGCCGCGGCGACTGTTCCGGAGCTGGCTCCCTGGACCCCGCGAAGCACGGTCAGCTGCAGGGCGGATTGGGCCAGGCCCATCAGGCCGACCGAGATGCCGCCCCCGATCATGGCGCGCACCAGCATCGGCTTGCGGCCATAGCGATCGGCGAGCCGGCCCCAGATGGGGCTGGTCAGCGCCAGCGAGAATCCGGTCGCGCTGGCCGCAATCCCGGTCCAGAACGAGAGCTGCGGGCCGTTCGCGATGTGCAACTCCCGGTGGAGGAACAGCGGCAGGAAGGGAAAGGCAAAAGAGAAGCCCAGGATGGCGGTGAACTCGGCCAGCCAGAGGGCTGCCAGGTTCCTTCGCCAGTTGACCGCCACATAGTAAGGATGCCGGAACCGGATTGCCGGGGCGACGGTTTTCCGCTTCAGCCAGCGTTTAGTTAGCGTCATGGCCCGCTTGGGCCACCGCGGGGGGACCCTCGCCCTTCTGCTGGCGGCCGGCGTCATCGCCCTCGTCGTTCCGTCGATCCCGGCCTACGCGGCAGGGGGATGCGCGACGCCCGGACGCGACGGCACCGCCTCCCTCAGCGGGGTCATCAACACCTATTACCCGGGCGTCGGCACCGCCGCCGCGGCGTCGACGACGATCACCCTGGGGGCGACCACGGGCGCCACCACCCCAATTGCGATCGGCGACCTGGTGCTGGTCATCCAAATGCAGGACGCCGCCATCGACTCGACCAATACGGGCGCCTACGGTGACGGCGTGGCGGGTGACCCTGCCACCGGCTGGACCGCGCTCAACAGCGCCGGCCTCTACGAGTACGCCGTGGCGACGAGCGCAGTGCCGCTGGCTGGAGGCGTGCTAACGCTCAGCAGCGGGTTGATCAACAGCTACACGCAGGCCGTCCCGACAGCGACCCAGGGCCAGCGCGACTTCCAGGTGATCCGGGTGCCGCAGTATGTCGCCGCCACCCTCACCGCCGGTCTCACCGCCGCTCCCTTCAATGGGTCGACGGGCGGGGTACTCGTCTTCGACGTCGACGGCGCGCTCAACTTGAACGGCGCGGCCGTCAGCGTCAGCCAGGGCGGTTTCCGCGGCGGGTTGGGCCGGCAGCTGGCCGGCGGCGCCGGTGGGACTGCGACAGATTACGTGAACCTCAGCGCCAACCCCTTCCATGCGCAGAAAGGTGAGGGCATCGCCGGGACGCCGCAGTACGTCTACAACTCGCTGACCGGCGCGACCACCAACAACGGCGTCGAGGGCTATCCGAACGGCAGCACGGCGCGGGGCGCCCCCGCGACGGCAGGCGGCGGTGGAACCGATCCGCACCCGACCGGGAACGACCAGAACACCGGCGGTGGAGGCGGCGCGAACGGCGGCGCCGGGGGGAAGGGCGGTAATTCCTGGACCTCCAACCTTCCTATGGGCGGGTTCGGCGGCACGGCATTCCCCGCGGCCGCCGTGCGCGTGACAGCCGGGGCGGGCGGCGGCGCTGGGACTCGCAACAACTCGACCGGAATCACCAACGCGAGCAGCGGCGGCAGTGGTGGCGGCATCGTGATGATCCGCACGGGCAGCGTCACTGGCACCGGCACCCTCACGGCAAACGGCGGCACCGGCGTGGTACCCGACAACGATGGCGGTGGCGGTGGCGGGGCGGGTGGCAGCGTCGTCGTCACCGCCCAGACCGGTGGGCTCGCCGGCCTCACCATCGACGCGCGCGGTGGTCCGGGCGCCAATGCCTGGCCGACCTCGGCCGGTAGCGCCGGCGCCACGTACCACGGCCCGGGTGGTGGCGGCGGTGGCGGTGTCGTCCTGACGAGCAGCGCGCCGACCGCTGTAAGCGTTCTTGGTGGCGTGAATGGGACGACAACGACCGACCTGGCCGCGTACGGCGCGACGCCCGGCGCGGGCGGGACGAGGGCGATCATCGCCGCCGGCCTGATCCCCGGCGCCGGCTCGGGGGCCTCGTGTACGTCGGACCTCACGATTGCGAAGAGTCACACCGACCCATTGGCTCGTGGCGGGACCGGCACCTACGGGTTGACCGTGAGCAACATCGGCGGCACGGCCACAAGCGGCACGAGCACCGTCACCGACACGCTCCCCGCGGGGCTGACGCCGACCGGGGCATCGGGAAGCGGCTGGACTTGCGGAATCGTCGCGCAGACGGTGACCTGCACCAGCACCGCCGTGGTCGCGAGCAACGGCTCATTCCCCGCGATTTCGATCAGGGTCAACGTGGCACAGTCGGCCGCCGCCTCGGTGATCAACACCGCGACGGTTTCGGGCGGTGGCGAGATCAACACGGCGAATGACACCGCAAGCGACCCTACGAGCATCGTTTCGAAGGCCGACATCGCGGTCACGAAGATCGCGAGTAGCGGCACGGTCGTGGTCGGTTCGACGGTGACCTTTATCATCACGGCTCGCAACCTGGGACCATCTAACGCGACGGGTATCCAGGTAACCGATGTGCTCCCGACCGGCCTGACCTTCGTGTCTGCCGCGCCGGCCGGAACCTATACGGCCGGCACCGGCGTCTGGGACATCGGCTCGCTCGCCAGTGGCGCGTCGACAACCTTGACCGTCACCGCCCGAGTGACGGCGACCGGCACGATCGTGAATACCGCGTTAAAGACGGCGGAAACGGAGCTGGACCCCAACCTCGGAAACGATTCCGCCAGCGCGTCGATCACGGGGCAGCCTACGGCCGGCCTCCCCGGACCGCCCAATGGGGGGATGGCCGCCGCCACCTTGCCCTCCCCAAGAGGGGGAGGGAACTACCTCGCGTTCTTCCTCGCCACCGCCGTCAGCGGGTTCCTTTTACTGCTGCTTCTTCGGCGCCGATCCGCGCGGATCGCGGTCGCCGCCGGGGTGCTGGCGACCGTCAGCCTGACGACGATGCTTGGGCCTCTCTCCCCTTCACCGGTTGCGCGTGAGACGAAGGATGCCGGGCAGCACCTCACGGCGGCCCAGGTAGCTGACGTCCAGCGGTTCGGGAAGCCGATTTCCACGGTCAAGCCGGAGATCGGCGTGCGGGTCGCGACCCTTCACGCGGCGAATGGCCCGGTAACGCCCGACCGCCTGCGGATCCCGGCGCTCCACATCGACGCCCGGATCGAGCCTGTTGGCGTCACATCCGGTCGCCTGATGGACGTGCCGGCCAACATCTGGGATGCCGCCTGGCTACGAACCGGCGTGAAGCCCGGCGCGCCCGGTCAGGCGGTGATCGACGGACACGTCGACAGTGTCGCCGGCTCGGCGCTCTTCGGCGACCTCAACCGGTTGCACCCCGGCGACCGTATCTTTGTCTCGGATGGGGACGGAGCCGAGCTGAGCTTCCGGGTCACCGCCCTCAAAGTGGAGCCGCTCGACGGCTTCCCCACGCTGCGGGTCTTCGGCCCGGCCCACGGCCGCTTCCTGAATCTGATCACCTGTGCCGGTCGCTTCGACCTGGCCCGCCGGACCTACGACCACCGCCTCGTGGTCTTCGCCGAACTTCTGTAACTTTCCACCGCTTATTGGTGTTGGTCAGATAGGGGGACCAACCCCGGAAGGAAGGGAAGGCATGAATCGAGCAGTCGTGCAGGCAGGCGCCGGCGTCGTCGTGTTTGTGCTCCTCGCGGTGACAAGCGTGCTCCTGACGAACGCACTCTTCAAGGTAACCGCCTCGGACAAGCCGACGGTGACCTTCTCCGTCGTGACCACGTCGCCCGCCGCCTCGCATCCTTAACTAAATTTCCCTCCCCCTTTCCTCTCAGCCGCGGTAGAAGTCGGGAAAGGCGAGCACCAGGATTGCCACCGGGACAAGGAGGGCCGCACCGAGGAGCGTCCACATCGCGATGGGCCGCGCGCGAACGAAGGAGAGCCCGTCGAACGGGTTCCGGTCCGCCGCGACGGCGCCGGCGACTCGCCAGAGGGTCGCGGCGAGGACCGTCCCCAGCATGGCGGTGAAGGTCAAGGCGATCGGGGAATACGAGAGGGCGCCGCCGTTCGACGCGACTGCGGCCTCGACCACCGCGAGCACGACCAGCGTGCCATTCCACAGGGCGTGGATGCCAACGCCGGACAAGTAGCCTTTCAGCAACGCATTGCGGCCTCGCCCTTGCCGCCACTCCCACCAGCCGAGCATGACCAGTCCGGTAGCCAGCGGATGGACGGCGGCGCAGATGGTGCGCCCGACGGCCACAGTGGGCCACGGTCCCCCACCGAGCTCCGCCGCCACAGAATAGAGGATGTTCTCTACGATGGCGAAGCCGACGCCGGCCGCCGCGCCGAAGAGAAATGCCTGTTGGCGGCTACGCGGGCGAGCCCAGGAGGCGCCCAGCGCTTTTCCGAACTCCTCGGTCAGCGGCGCCACGGTCACGAGCTCGACAAGGAGCACGATGACCCACGGCGAGGCCAGCACGCTGACGAGCCGCGGGTCTGCCTGCAGCGACTCGACAAGCTGCCGTCCCGAGTCGCCAAAGCCGAGCAGGAATGCAAAGGCGAAGGCCGCCACCAGCGGATACGTCACGATGGCTACGATCGGTCCGACCACCGCGCCAATCAATAGCGGTCGCCAGGGAAACGGCTGGCCAAGACGCCCCCAGACCGCCCCGAGTACCGCCAGCGGCGCCAGGGCGGCGGCCGGCACCAGGGCAAAGGGCGGTGCCTCCTGCCCCGCGACCAATACCCAGGCGATCAGCGCCAGGCCAACCACGCCGGCAATGCCGGCCAGCCTGTATGGTCCTTTTATTGTGATCGCCTGCCGCGACAAGGCTTTCACTCCCATCCCACCATCAACTCCTCGAACCGCCGGATGGTGCGCTTCACCCTGGACCGGCCCTGCTCCAGGCTGGTCGCGACGATCAGGAGCACGATCCCGACGGCGGCCAGGGCACCCCACAGGGCCGCGCCCTGGAACTGCGGAATAATGCGCACGACGGGAACAGCAACCATCAAAATGACCGCCACCAGGATCGCGCCGGCCCCGACCTCGGTGCGCCGCCGGACCCGCGTCATAAATCCCCAGACTGCGAGACCGGCGCCGAGGGTTATGGCGAGCAGACCGTAGGCCACGGTATCACTGACGGTCTGAACCAGGCTCGCGCCGACGACAAAGGCCATGCCGGCGTACTCCAGGGCAAGCAGGTCGCGATTCCCGGGCGGCTGCTTCGCCGCCCGCCGATCGTGGCGGAAGAGCTCGACGACAGCCAGCGCCGCGATCCCGATGGGCACGCTCACCCAGTTGGGGTTGCCCGCCAGCGCATCGGTAGCGAAGGCCAGCCAGGCACCGCAGACAAACAGCGGAACCAGGTACAGAGGCTCCCGACGGCGCACGGCCAGGCTGCTGGCTGCGGCTTCCACGGCGAGCAGCAGGAGCACCGCGATCGCTAGCCCACGTAGCGGCCAGGCCGCGATCGCGTAGCCGATAGCGCCGAGGCTCACCAGGCTGCCGAGGAGGAGCAACGGCCGAAGCCAGGCGGACCCGATGCGGAGGCGCGCGAGGCCCAAGGCGGCGCCAACCGCCAGGGCGCTTAGGGCCGCGAGCGCTCCGCCGGAAGCTGTCAGCGACGGCTGCAGGTCGAAGATCGCCGCCCCGATCGCCAGCGTACTGATCACCGTGGCCAACTCGCGCAGGTACGGCCAGCGAAGCGGTCTGGCCGCGAGGGCGGTCCCGGCCGCATGCAGCGCGAGGCCTCCGGCCACCGCCAGCGCAAACGGATGAGCCTGCTGTCCCACGGTTATTCCGGTGAACGCGGCAGTGGTGACCGCAGCCGTGGCCAGCGCGCCGGCAGCGATCAGCCAGTCACGCGCCAGCCAGCGGCGTCCCAGCGCTGCCACCACAAGCCAGACCGCCCCAAAGAGCAAGCCGGTCGCGGCGACCGATTGATCCACCGTTAGCCCGCGCCAGACCAGCGCCGATTGCCATGCCCAGCCCGCGGCGACGACGGTGGCCACCTGCATGGCGGTGCGAAGCATGCCCTCGGCCCGCTGGGCGATCACGACGGTGACCACCCCGGCCACGAGCAAGGCCAACGCCAACCATCCTGGCCCCGCCGCATTGGCACCAACCAGCAACAGAGCAACGCCGGCCGCCGCCCAGGCCCAATGCCAGCGCCACACAGCGACCGCCAGGCAGAGTGCTCCAAACGCCGACCACGTCGGCGCGACCGAACCGAGGCCGACTGCCCGAGCCAGGGCCAAGCCGCCGACGATGTGCGCGACCAGGAAGGGCGGCAGGTCCCAGGCGCCGACGGGATCGCTTGTCTTCGGCTGTAGGCGTGCAATCGCAACGCTGAGTGCGACGAGGACAAGGGCGATTGGCACAAACAGCCAGGGTTGGTCGAGCGGGTGCCAGGGCGTCAGAACAGTGACGCCAAAAGCCGCCAGCGCATAGCTCGCACCGGTAACGGCGCCGGCCCGCAGCTGAACGGCAACGGCAAGGTAGAGCGCGGCGGCAACGATCGACCACCAGCCGAACACGATTGCCCCCTGGGGGAAGGTGAACGCCAGGCTGGCGGGAACGGCCAGGGCACCAAGCGCCACCGGCCGCATCGACCAGGGATGGCGAAGGCCCTCCCCCACCTGGCGCCGGCCGGCCGCGAGGTCGTCGTACAGGAGAGAACCAACCAGGAACGCGGCGCCCACGCCGAGCAGGACCAGATGCAGTGATCGGGTTGGGACACCCAGCGCAGTCGCCAGAAGGAGCAGCAGCACGATGGACATGAGCCAGGCGAACCAGGTCATGAAGCCGCGGCGCAGCTCGCCGCCGATGACGAAGACGATAGCGATCGAGGCGGCGACCGACGCGATGACCGGCCAGAGCTCGGGCGCCGCAACGGCGATGCCGACGGCGGAGAGCAGGACGCCTGCGCTGGCGGCGATGGGCGCAAGCGGCCGCCTGCCGCGCAGCGGGCGGGTCACCGCGGCGTAGACCACAGCGGTCAGAGCCAGCACCACGCCGGCCAGGCCGCGACGGCCGGTCAGGATTCCGAGCTGGCCGCCGAGATCGACGACCAGGAATGGCACGCTGGCGGCGAGGACCATCGGGAGCAGCGCCACGGCCAGTGCGCTGAGACGCACTGGCCTCGCGAGCCGGGTCAAGAGCGTCACGATCGCTGAGCCACGGACTTCCTGGGAGACCGTCGCCACGGCCAGCGCCAGGACCCAGGCGGACAGCGCGCTGACGCGGCTCCACCCGGGATTGGAGGCCACGAGGGCACCCAGGCCGAGCAGGAAACCGAATGCGGCCAGCTGTCCCGCGACCGGTACGCTCGTGGTCGGAGCGGAGCGCCGGATCTCGGCGAGCACGACCAGAACCAGTGCGACCGCCGCGACGGCGACGATCCGGGCGTCGATGAGAACGTGAGCAAGCTCGAAGGCGGCAAGCGCCGCCCAGGTGAGGGTCGCGCCGGCCGTCCAGATGCGCACCGCGGGCCAGCGGGGCGCCACGGCCAGGGCACCTCCGAGGACGGCGAAGGCAGCGACCCGCTCCCAGTTCAGGGGTCCAGGCCAGGCGATTGCGGTAACCGCGGCTGCGCTGGCGGCCGCCGGGAGCCAGTAGGCGTAGAAGGTATTGCGCGGGACGAAGCGGCGAACCGCGATCGTGATCACGATCGCGATCAGCGCTATCGAAAGCAGCGCCCGTCCGGCGGGGAGCGCGCGTAGCAATCCCGCGGCAAGCCCGATCGGCAACGCGGCTGTGACGCTGAGAATCACTGGCAACGACCAGGAGCGTGGGAGGCCCGCCATCGACGGCGTTGGGCGCAGGCGCCGCAGATGCATCCACAGGCTCACGGTCGCGAAGGCAACGACAGAGGCCCACGGATCGACCAGCGAAACGCTCAGGCCGGCGACGATGCCCGCCGCGGTGAGGCCGATCCCGACGACATGTGGCCGGCGGCGCTCCTGCCACTCGAGCAGCCCAAGGAAGGCAATGGCCATCAGCGGACCGAGCAAAGCACTGTCGAGCAAGCGACCCACCGCCAGGGCGAGGCTGGCGAACAGGAGAGGCTGGATCACGGACACCTCCAGCCGGCGGCTGGAATGCAGGGCCAGGAACTCGACCGTGAGAATGATGGCGAGCCCTGCGAGGAGCAAGGACAGAGCGGCTGCCTGGGAGATGGCGAACAGGATCAGGAGCACATAGACGGCGACGGTCGCGGGTATGGCGGCGATCCGGGTGGGTGATGCGAGCCCATGGTCGCTTCGAATCTGGCTGGCCGCTACCGTTGCGAGGATGGCGGCACTGGTGAGCGCAACCTGGGTCGCGGAGTACCCGGATTGGAAGTAAAAGCCGCTCGCCCACGCCGCGGCCCAGAAGGCGCCGGCGACCAGGAAACGAAGCGGCGACATGGGACGGCGTTGCCAGAAGAACCAGTAGGCGACCACGAGGAGCAAGGCAACCGTGATCTGCAACGTGGTCAGCAGCTCGCGGTGGAAGAAGAGTGAGAGATCCGCGAAGAGGGCCACCGGAGTGACGGCCGCGGCCAGAGTTTCGAGGCTGTGGGCGACGAGCACGCTCCCGCGGCGGTAGAGGAACCACGCGGTGAGAAACAGGATGGTCGGGATGGCGATGCCGGCGGTGGCCCGCAGTGGGACGCTGACAGTGTTGAAGGCAAAGAGGACGAAGCCAAGCGTGCCGGTAAAGGTAAGGAGCACGCCAAGGTAGGCCAAGCCGTGAAGGGCGAAGTCGGAGCGGACCATACCCCACAGGCGATCCAGTAGTGATGGGCCGGCCGGCGGAGGCGGAGGCGGCGGCGGAGTGCCGGGCTCTAGCGGGAACTCGGCCGGGGCGGTCATGATCGGCGGTTTCCCCAGGACCGGAGCCAAAGGCGGCGGCGGTGCCGTCATGGCCGGTGCTGCCGCCGCGGCAGCCGGAACGCCCGCACTGAGCCAAGCGGCCTCGACCGCATTCAGCTCGCCAAGCAGGAGCGCGCAGGTGGGACGGTCGATGAGTTTGCGGTTGGAGCTCTCCAGCAAGAACCGCCGGGCAAAGTTCACATGGTCCAACTCCCTGGACGTGACGGAGTCGGCTGCGTACACGCCATCGGCTACCGGGGCGCCACAGGCCGAACAGAAGTCCGATCCGGCCCCGGGCTCGAAGCCCTGCGGCGATCCGGCGGCGATCGCCGGTTGTGCGGCAGCGTCTCGGCGCGCGGACACGATGGCCATGATCAGGAAGATCACCCAGCCGAATACTGTCCAGGCGAGCAAGACCGTGAGAACGGTGATAAGCACCGCCTGGCGGGACTTCCGGGACCAGGCGATGATCACCGGCAGGAAGTACGCGCCTGCCAGAATCAGTAAAGTCAGGAGCCCGCCGGCATCCACCTGGTTCCCCTCTCCCCTTTCAGTAACCCAAACACGGTGGCCGAGCGAAAGTAACGAACTGGAGGCTAGGGCAGGGGATTACCAGGCCTTAGCCAAGAGCTCCATGAGATCAGCCTCCCTGACCGGCTTTGGGTTGGCCTGGACGGTCGAGTTCACGGCGGCCTCAGCCGCGACTGAATCCAGAATGGCCTCCTGCACGCCGGCGTCGCGGAGCCGGTGTGGCACCGGCAGCGTGGCCGCCAACGCGGCAACTCCCCGCGGCGCCGCGGCGTAGTCTCGGGTCCTGGCGCCCGCATCCATGGCGTCGGCGATGGCGCTCATGGCATCCGGAACGGCGTCGGCGTTGAAGCGCATGACATGCGGCAGCATGATCGCGTTCAGAACACCGTGGGCTACCCCGGTGCGGCCGCCGAGTACATGACAGATGCCATGGTGCAAAGCCATCGTGGCATTCCCGATGCTGAACCCGGCCAGGTAGGCGCCAGTCAGCAAATCCTCGCGGGCATCGAGATTGCGACCCTTCGTGAGGCACAGTGGCAGCGATCGGACGATCCGGCGAATGCCCTCGAGCGCGACCGGAGGAACAAGGGGGTTGACGTCACGCGCGTAGCAGGCCTCGACGCAGTGAGCCAGGGCGTTCATGGCCGTCGAGGCGGTGAGCTCCGGCGAAAGGTCGAGCGTCAGCTCGGGATCGTAAATCACCAGCTTCGGTAACACGGCGTCGTCGCGGCGCACCGACTTGCGCCGTTCCAAACGATCAGTTGTCCCGAAGACCGGCGTCATCTCGGAACCGGCGTAGGTGGTGGGGATGGCGACCAGTGTCTTGCCCTCTCCAAACACCACCCCCTTCCCCACTCCCATGGCGCTTCCGCCGCCCATAGCGACCACGACCTCGATCTTGTGGTGGGCCGCCAGGGCTCGCGCGGCATCGACCGCCTCTCGAGGAACGTGCGGTTCCACCTCGGTGAACTCGGCCGCCAGCCGGCTGCCCAGCCCGCTTCGAACTCGGGCGGCGTGGTTCGATGCTTTCAGGCTCGGCGTGCAGACAAAGAGGACAGGCTGGCCCCGCGTCTCAGGTTCCGAACCGACGCGGTCGATCGCCCCGCGCCCAAAGAGGACGCGGGGCGCATTCAGTGTCCAGCCGTTACTGGGCGAGCGGACGACCCTCCATCACTTCAAGCGGATCGGCCTCGATCTCCAGCAGTTCCCCATCCGGGCCCTTGAAGTAGAGCGAATTCTCCACACGATCCGGCCCGAAATACTCGATGCCGCGTTTGTCGAGCTCCCCACGGATGCGATCGAACTGGTCGCGAGGCACCGAAATCGAGACATGGTGCATGCCACCGACCGCCTCTCGCGTGGGCGGCATCGGATCCTCCGGGAAATCGAAGAAGGCGAGCAGGTTTCCATGCCCCAGGTCATGGAAGAAGTGGGTCGAGCTCGTCAGGTCGCGGTTCTCGAACAGCTCGACGAGCGGGAAGCCGAGCACCTCGCTGTAGAACTTGATCGTCCGCTCAATGTCCCCGCAGATCAGCGCCAGGTGGTGAATGCCGCGCGCGCTGGTGGCCGGGCGTTTCGACTTCGGCTTGAGATAGGCCTTCATCAGCGCCTCGCGCTTGGTGGCGTAGTCGACTTTCGTGGTGGCCATCGCTCCTCCCGACCTCAGATTTTGAAGAACAGCCGCCGGATCTTATAAGCGAGCTCGCGGTCGCCGATCGCCGCGCCACCCGGGAAGCGCTGGTAGGCCGTGAGGACCCAATCGTTGGGATCGAAATTGAACACGACCGGACAGGCGGCAACGCTCGCCTCCTCGTAGGTCAGCTTGCCGTCCTTGAGCTCCAGCTTCCAGCTGCCGCCCTGATCGCCGCTGATCCGGACGCCCCATGTGGCATCGAATCCCTTGGCCGCTTCGGCGTCGACGGTGACCGAAAGGACGATGAACATGTAGGGCATCAGGGCGTTCGCGGCATCCTCGCTCAGCGGCTGCATCCGGCCGAGTCCGGCGCGGATGTCCCAGCTATGCACGGAGTAGTCGATCAGCTGGAAGGCCGGGTAGATCATGGTGGGCAGCGGGCCCATGTAGACGTGCGGGATCATCTCGCCCGTC
>JALYYE010000129.1 GCA_030946735.1 Candidatus Dormiibacterota bacterium | reverse complement strand
CCGAAGGTGACCTCGAGATCGCCGGGCCGACCGAGCGCCAGCACGAGGTGGCCGGTGCGGAGGTCCGTTGATTTGCCGCGGGGTGCGGGCGCGCCCTTCAGTCCCTCCATCTTCAGAAGGGCGAGGTCGGTGCCGGGGTCACGTCCAACGATCGTCGCCTTCACGCTGCCCTCGGAACCGGCCACCTGGATGGTGTCCTCCCGCTCGAGGACATGATCCGCTGTCAGGACGAGATTGTCCGCCCAGATGAAGCCGGTGGCGGGCCGGCCGCGACGAGCATCGACTCGCACGACGCTGGAACCGATACCCCCGACAAGGTCAGCGATTTCGCGGGAAAGATCAGAGAGGGTTCCCATGCGCTCACGCTATCGCCTGAATCAACCTGCGTCATCACCCAGATACCCGGGGAGCGAGCCGCCCGTTAGGGCAGGTGTAACGCTTTGATCCTGGGGGGCGTTCTTACGGCAGATTCATCTAAGACCGAGTTCATCGAGGAGGACGACATCATGCAATCCGTAAGGGGTACGATCGCCACGCGTGGCATCCTGATCACCATCGGCGCTTTGATCGCGATCGCGGCTTCGGCGGTAACGGCCGTGGCCGTCCGGGCCGGCGCCGGCGGATCGACGCAGACCTCGGTTGGTGCCGGCGGCGTGGCCGGCCCACGCGACACCATCACCGTCGTCGGTGAAGGCACCCAGAATGCGACGCCCGACAACGCCTTGATCAGCATGGGCGTGTCGACCAGGCAGGGCACCGCGGTAGAGGCGATGAACGCCGCGAACGTCGAGATGACGGCACTGCTCAAGGCGATCAAAGGTCAGGGCGTCCAGGACGTCGACATCCAAACGACCGGCATCGGCGTGTATCAAGACCAGCAGTACAACGTGATTGGCTATCGGGCGAGCAACACGGTCAACGTCAAGATCCATCACATCGCCAACATCGGCACCATACTGGGAGCGGCCCAGGGAGCGGTGGGCAACGACATCCAGATCAGTGGCATCTCACTTCAGCTGAGCGATAACACCAACCAGCTGAAGGGTGCGCGACAGGCGGCGATGAACGCGGCGGCGGCTCGCGCCAAGGAATGGGCGAACCTCGCCGGGCGTCACCTCGGCAAGGTGCTCTCGGTTTCAGAGGTAGTCGGCGGTGGCTCGTACGCATCGCCTTGCGGTGCTGGCGGCCAGTGCGGCGGCGGCGGGGGCGGTGCGCCTGTCCAGGCTGGGCAGATGAACGTCACCGTTGACGTGGCCGTCGTCTACGAGCTGAGCGACTAACCGTCAGGCGATGTGTGCCCCGACTTCTTCGTGACAGTCGGGGCACTCTTCTTCGGGTCCGGGCGCATGGCCTGCGTGCTTCGACTCCATCGGGTATTGCGCCGCCCGCCAGGCGGCCAACCCACCGCGTAGCGCCCAGACCTGTCGCCCTTGCTGTCGGAGGAATTGCGCCACACGGGCGCTGGTACCTTCGTCGGGTCAAGTGCAGTAAGCGATGATCTCGCGATCGGGGGGCAGTGACACGAAGTAGCGTGCGATCTCGGCCGCCGGCCGGGCCGCCTGCAGACCGCGGATGATGGGCTCGGGTGGAATGCGGATGGCACCCGGAAGTCGGTGACTGACGGCCGGGTAGACCAGCGAGCTCGTCACATCGAGCGCGACAGCCGCGCCGCTGTCCAGCTTCGATTTGGCCGACGCCACCTCGATGCGCGGGGCGATCATCATCGGCGCGGCTCGGGCGGCGCCTCGGGCAGCAGCCAGGGAAGCGCCTCGGACATCGGCCGGACCAGCGTCACGTACTGGTCGTGGGTCAGACGATCGCGTGTCAAGATTCCGAGCGCGGCGCCGAAAAAGGCGCGTTCGGCCTTGTGCCCGATGTCGCCGTGCTCGACCTTCCAGGAGACGAGCGAGGTGCGACCCTCGGTAAGGTCGAGGATGCGCTTGCGGGCGTCATCCCACAACTGGATGCGATCCATCTGTTCAAGGATGCGCAAGGCCACCCGCTCGGCATCGCGGAACCGCTCCATCGCGCCTGGGTCCTCATGCCGGTCCCAGCCCCAGGCGGCGCGCTCGATGCCGGCCGGCGATAACACCCGGGCGTCGTTGAGCAGCCGCTCGACCCCTTCCTCGTGGGAACCGTATCCGTAACCTTCGGCGTCTTTCGGCATCGCTAAACCAGGATCCAGCCGAACCCAATCGCGCGGGCGACGGCTTCGGCACGCGAGCGCGCGTTGAGCTTGCCGAGAACCGCACCGGCGTGGAATTTCACCGTGTGCTCGCTGATCTCCAGGCGTCGGGCGATCTGCCGATTGGTCAGGCCGCGCGCCATCCACTGCAGCACCTCGAGCTCCCGCGGCGTGAGCGCTTCGGCCGGTGCCCGGTGCGCCGGCTCGATCCGCTCCTCCTGGGGCAGCAATGTGGCGAGGTCAGCGCGGGCAATCGACACCAGCCCGCGCGCCGACGCACGCAACGCGGCGGCGAGCGTTTCGCCATCGACCGCGGAAGGGAGCAAGGCGGATGCGCCGAAGTTCAGCGCCTGCGCGATCGCGGCGTGGTCGCTCGCGAGCGCGACGATGGGCAGGCCGGGTTGCCCGGTCGCGAGTCGGGCGATCGCGTCGAGATCTTCGGCTTCCCCTTCGCCCGCATCGAGCAGCACGGCATCGGGAAGCAGCTGGCCGGCAAGTGACGCGGCTTCAGCCACCCCGGCCGTCCCCACGATTTTCATGCCGGTCATCTCTTCGACCAGAACGGTCAGGCCGCTACGAGCCAGCGGATTCGCGGCGACGATCAACACCCGGAGCTCCGCCATGATCATGGTTGTACCCAAGGATCTCACGGACTGTCGTCCGGTAGCCAATCTCGAGTCAGAAACAGCCAGAACGCCAGGCCGGCGTAGGGTCCATACCGCTTGAATCGGCGCTCGATCGTCCGATCGCTCATGGGCCGTTTGCGGCCGAGCAGCCGCGCATACGTCGGCCGAGTCCACGAATCGAGGATGTGCCGATCGTACCGGCCGAGCATCAACATGATGTGCGCGGCGGCATACGGGCCGACGCCCGGCAGTGCCTGGAGCGTGCTGGCGACCTCGTCGTCCGGCAGATCGTGGCGCGACGCGGCCGCAAGCGCCTCCAGATCCACGCGACCCTTGACCACGGAGGTGGCGAGCGCCTTCAAATAGGGGCCTCGGTAGCCGGCGCCCGCGACCTTCTTATAGAAGGATGGAGGCGCGGCCGCCATCGCCGCCGGCGTCGGGAAGGCACGCCCATAAGGACTGTCGGGTAACGCCCCGGGCGCCTTCTCACCCAGGTGCTGCACGAGGGCGTTCACCATCCGCGTCGTTCCGCCCCAGGAGGTATTGGTGGTGCAGATGGTCTTGACGACGTCCTCGAAGACGGTCGGACTGCGCACCATCCGTCCCGCCCCGGTGAGGACCCACGCCAGATCGGGATCATCGGCGGCCACGCCATAGAACGGCGTCAGGTCAAGGTTAAGGCTAAGGACATGACGCACCTGCGCCATGATGGCGGCGCCAAGCCGGGGCGTGGGCGCCTGACCGGAGACCGCGATCAGGCCGCGACCCGGACGGGCTTGACTGACAGTCAACGTACGGGCACCGATCCGGGCAAGCGGCACCGTTATCTCGAACGTCCATGATTTCTGGTCGAGCCGCATGGGGGGCAGTTCGGCGATCCCGTGCGAGAGGAAGACACGCCGCAGATCGATGACCTCGCCCGCCGGCCCGATCAGCGGGAACTCGGCAGCCCAGCCCTCACCCATCCAGTGCGGCGAGAAAATCCAGGGCCGCGAGGTAGCCCTCGAAACCGAGGCCCGAGATCACGCCTTTGGCGGCCGCCGCCGTCACCATCCGATGCCGCTCGGGCTCGCGAGCGAAGACGTTCGAGATATGAACTTCGACCACCGGCTTGCCCGAGCCCCGCAGTGCGTCGGCGAGCGCCAGGCTGTAATGCGACAGCGCTCCCGGATTGATGATGATCGCGTCACTTGCCGCACCCTCCTTCTCGATCCAGTCGATCAACTGACCCTCGTGATTCGACTGCAGACAGGAGAGCTCGAAGCCGAGCTCACGGGCGCGCTCACTGAGAAGCCTCTCCAGGTCGGCAAGGGTCTGGGTGCCGTAGACCTCGGGCTCGCGGCGTCCGAGCGTGCCCAGGTTTGGACCGTTGAGGACCAGGACCTTCACGCGGGGAGCACCTCTGCGAGCGACGCCTCGACGACGGAGGCGTCGACCGATTGGCCGTGCTCCGCTCGACCGATCTCGCGAAGCAGAACCCAGCGAACCTCGCCTGCCCGCGACTTCTTATCGTGGCGCATCGCCTCGATGAGCGCGGTGTGCGCAACGGCCGGCCGGTCGGCGAGCAGACCTGCTTCGCGCAGCAGGGAATGCTGGAGCTCGACCGCCTCGGGCTGGCAAGCGCCCGTTCGCACGCTGATCAGCGCGGCCACCTCCATGCCCCAGGCGACGGCTACACCGTGTCGCAGCCGGCCGAATCCGAGGGCTCGTTCCAGGGCATGGCCGACCGTGTGCCCGTAATTGAGGATGGCCCGAAGACCAATTTCCTGTGGATCCTCAGCGACGACGGCCGCTTTGATCGCAATCGCGCGACCGACCGCCGCGCGAAGGGCGGACGGCTCCCGCCGCAGCACGGCCGCCAGGTTCGCCACGAGCCACTCGACGAAGGACCGGTCGGCAATCATCGCGGCCTTGATGACCTCGGCTAGCGACGCCCGGTACTCCTCGTCCGGCAGGGTGTCCATGTAGGCGAGGTCGCAGAAGATCGCCGAAGGCTGATGCACCGCCCCCGCCAGGTTCTTGCCGGCGGGGAGGTTGATCGCTGTCTTGCCGCCGATGCTGCTGTCGACCATGGCGAGCAGCGTCGTCGGCAGCTGCACATAGCGAATTCCCCGCATCCAGGTTGCCGCGGCGAACCCGGCGACATCGCCTACCGTTCCTCCACCGAGGGCGATCAGGACACCCTGACGATCCAGGCCGGCAGCCGCGAGCACGTCATAGATGCCCGCCAGCACGCCGAGTTCTTTGGCGGCTTCGCCCGACGGCACGAGGTGCAGTTGGGCGGTGATACCCGCACCGGCCATCGCGTCGATCAGCGGCTGGGCGTGGCGGCCAGCGACGTGTTCGTCGCTTACGACGACGACCGTTCCAGCAACTTTCATCCGTTGCAGGGCAGCCGGCACCAGATGGGTGATGCTGTAGCCGACGGTCACCTCGTGGGGTGAGCCGGGGATATCAATACGGATGCGCCGCAGCCCTCCGCCGGAAAGCCAATCTTTGACCTGCTCGGCAACTGCGACCGGGTCGAGGCCATCGGTCTTGACGATCAGGTCCGCCTCCAGGTAGCGGGGCAACCGGCTTGGTAAGAGCGAGGAAAATGCCGACGACCCGTTTCGCTGAAGCAGGGGGCGATCGGACGAGCCGTTGAGGCGGCGGGCCAGCTCACCCGCTTCGGCCGTCAGGGCGACGACGGTGTTGCCGCTACGGATTCGGGCCCAGTTCTCCTCGCGCAGCGGCGCGCCGCCGCCAACGGCGACCACGAAGCCGTCACGCTCCAGCGCGCGTTGCAGGCAACGCGACTCACGCTCGCGGAAGCCGGCCTCGCCCTCCGCGGAGAAAATCTCGGCGACGGATCGCCCGGCATCCTCCACGACCATGTCATCGAGGTCTACGAACGGCCGCTCCAGTCGCTGCGCCAGGTGCGGGCCCACGGTCGACTTGCCGCTCCCCATGAAGCCGATCAGGACGACGTTGTTCAACGGCGCGTCTCCTGCAGGTAGCTTTCGACGTTGCGATGGAGCTCGGCCATCGAGTCGCTGCCGAACTTCTCAAGCACCACACCAGCGAGGACCAGCGCGACCATGGCCTCCCCCACCACCCCGGCGGCGGGAACGACGCAGATGTCGCTGCGCTCGTAGTGGGCCCGCGCCGGTTCCCTGGTCTTGAGGTCCACGGTGGAGAGTGGCTTGAGAAGGGTCGAGATCGGCTTCATGTATCCATGCACGACCAGCGGCTCGCCGTTGCTGACGCCGCCGGTTAGTCCGCCCGCCCGATTGGTCTGGTGGCCCAGCCGCCCGTTGTCGTAGACGGGCACGTCGTGTACCCGCGAGCCGGGCAGGCCCGCCCCCTCCACCCCGTCTCCGATCGCAACCGCCTTGCAGGCGGGGATGCTGACGATCGCCTGGGCGAGCAATCCGTCGAGCCGCGTGTCCCACTGGCGGTAGCTGCCCAGCCCTGGCGGCACGCCCTCCGCGATTACCGTGAAGACGCCGCCAAGCGTGTCGCCGCGTTCGCGGGCCGCATCGATGGCGGCCACCATTGCTTCGCCGGCCGACCCATCGGGGCAGCGAACCGTCGACAATTCAACTTCGTCCCACGGGATCGGCGAAGGCACGGCCGCCGCGATGGGGCCGATGGAGCGAGTGTAGCTGCGGACCTGTATGCCGAACTCCGCAAGGAGCAGTTTCGCCACGCCTCCCGCGGCTACGCGCGCTGCGGTCTCGCGCGCGCTCGCCCGCTCCAGCACATCGCGCGCATCGTCGGCGCCGTATTTGAGCATGCCGGCCAGGTCGGCGTGGCCCGGCCGTACCCGGGTGATCGGCTTGCGTTTTACCTCGGCGGCGTCGACGGCCATCACCTGGCGCCAGTTCTCCCAATCTCGGTTGGCGATCTCCAGCGTGATCGGCGAGCCGAGCGTCAGCCCACCGCGCACGCCGGCAACGATATGGGCCTCGTCGTGCTCGATCAACTGCCGCCCGCCGCGCCCGTGACCACCCTGGCGGCGGGTCAGGTCACGAGCCAGGTCCTCTTCGCGCACGGTCAACCCGGCGGGCACGCCGTCGAGGATGACGGTCAGGCGCTCCCCATGCGATTCGCCGGCCGTGAGCAGGCGAAGCGTCATACGGGTACCGACGCGCGATCCAACGCGGCCCGCATTACGTCGACCGGCGCCTTCCTGCCGGTCCAGATCTCGAAGGATGCCGCACCCTGGTGCAACAACATTGCTCGGCCCTCAGCGGACCGACGGCTGCGCAGGTCGAAAAGGCGTTGGTCCGGTCGCAACCACGAAGCCGACGGGAGGTCGGCTGGCGTGGCATTGACGACCAGATCCGTTCCAGCGATGATCTCCTGCAGCTGCTCCATCGCGACGGGGCCGCCGCTCACGATCTCGAGATCTCGGCAAAGGCGTCGTGCCTGGTCGAGCTTGCGCGCGATGATCCAGATTTCGGCGACCGGTTGCAGCGCGGCCGCAACCGCCCGCGCGGCGCCGCCGGCTCCGATGATCGCGACGCGACCGGGGGATTTTGAGGTTTCCACTTCAGCGAGGGCCCGACGGAACCCTTCGACGTCGGTGTTCCAGCCCTTGAGTCTCGCGCCCTGCCGGCTGATGGTGTTGACCGCGCCAATGCGAGCAGCCTGCGGATCGAGGTGATCGATGAAGGCGATCACCGATTCCTTGTGGGGGATGGTCACATTGGCACCCATGATGCAGTCGTCGTTGCGCAATTGCGCCATTGCCTCGGCCAGGCCGGCGCGGCTCACCTCTCGAATCACGTACTGGCAATCGATGCCAAGCGCCTCGAAGGCGGCGTTTTGCATGCCGGGCGAAAGGCTACGCGAAACCGGGTCGCCCAGAAGGAGCACCCTCGCTTCAGGATGCATGGGTCAGGTCCTGCAGTTGCGCGAAGAAGTTCGGATAGGAAACCGCGACGCAGTCCGCGTCCTCGATCGTCGTAGGACCGGAGGCGGTGAGCGCCGCCACCGCCAGTGCCATCGCGACCCGGTGGTCGCCGTGGGATTCGACGGTCGAGCCGTGCAGCGCGGTCGGTCCCTTGACGCTGACGCCGTCGGGGCGCTCTTCAACAATTGCCCCCATGCGGCGAAGGCCGTCCGCCATGGTGGCGATCCGGTCGCTCTCCTTAACGCGCAGCTCGGCCGCGCCATTGATGGTGGTGACGCCTTCAGCCTGCGTCGCCAGCACGAGAAGGACGGGGATCTCATCGATGGCGGCCGCCACATCGGCGGCATCCAGATCAATCGCCCGAAGGCGCACGCCGGATATGGTAAGCATGCCCCGCGGTTCGATATCGGCGGACGGCCCCTCGACCTTGACCTCAGCGCCCATCGAACGAAGCAACTCGAGGAAGGCCGTCCGGGTGGGGTTGAGGCCGACGTCGCCGATGATCACCGACCAGCCAGGCCGCAGCGCCGCGGCCGCCATCCAGAACGCGGCTGACGAAAAGTCGCCCGGGACGGCGAGCTCGATCGGCCGCAGCGGCTGATGCGCCGGCCGGATCACGATGCCATCCGCTGACGCGTTGACATCCGTTCCCATCGCCCGCAGCAGCCGCTCGGTGTGGTCGCGGGTGGGCGTAGGTTCGACGATCGTCGTCGGACCGCTGGCGGAAAGTCCAGCCAGCAGCAGGGCACTCTTTACCTGGGCGCTCGGGATCGGCAGCGCGTGGCGCCGGCCCTGGAGCGATGTTCCCATCACGGTCACCGGTGCCCGGCTATCCCGCGAATCAAGCCTCGCCCCCATGCTCCTCAGGGGCGTAAGCACCCGATCCATGGGACGGCGGCGGAGCGAGGCGTCGCCGTCGAGCGTGGCTGATATCGAGCTGCCGGCGAGCAGCCCCAGCAGCAGTCGCATCGTGGTCCCGGAGTTTGCGCAATCGAGGTTCCCGTGCGGGGTCGCAAACGAACTCAGCCCCACGCCACGGATCCGTGCCGTGCGGCCGCTGCGCTGAAGGTCGGCACCGAGGGCGCGGAGGCAGGCGGCCGTTGCCAGGACATCTTCACCTTCGGGAAGACCGTGGACCCAACTTTCGCCCTGTGCCAGGGTGGCCAGCATCAGCGCCCGATGAGCAATCGACTTATCACCGGGCACTGCCAGTTCGCCGGCAAGACGCGTCGCCGGTGAAATCGTTCGGGCGGACTGAACCTCAGCGAGCGGCATGTGCGCCCTGCCTGAAGAGCTCGCCGACTCGCTCGCCACGATCAATCCGCTCGCGGTAGTCGCGCAGGACGTCGGAGAAGCGGTCGATCGCCTCGACCAGGGGGGCGCGGTTCGTCGTGGTGATGTCCTCGTACAGGGTGGGGTCACCTTCGGCCAGGCGCACCATGCCGCGAAATCCCGGGCCGCCAAGCTCGGCATTCGCGAACGGCCGCACCGTCTGCGCGTAGGCGATACTGATGGTAAAGGCAAGATGGCTCAGAAACGCCATCTGCTGGTCGTGCGCCTCGGCAGAGAGGATGTGCGGCCGCGCGCCGATCGCGCGAACGAGGCGGAACCACTCGTCGAACGGCGTCAGCTCCTGCCCCTCATCCGGCGTGAAAATCCAGGTCTCGCCGCGGAATAGCGTGGCGTCGCTTTCGCTCAGGCCGCTGCGCTCTTTGCCGGCAACGGGATGGCCGCCGAGGAATCGGGACGGATCGGGAAGGCATCGAGCCCATTCCAGCACGGGGCGCTTGACGCTGCCGACGTCGGTAACGATGGCACCTCGCGCAACGACGCCGGCAAGGCTCTCGAGGAGTGCCTCGATCTGGTTGATCGGGGTGGCGACCACGACGATGTCGCAATCGGCCAAGTCGCGCAGATCGGTCGAGGCGCGGTCGACGACGCCACGCTGCTGCGCCGCCCGCGCGCCATCCTCGTGGTGGGCGACACCGCGGACCTCGATGGGCCCGCTTAGCCGGCGCAAGGCCAGACCGAGCGAGCCACCGATGAGACCGAGCCCGACGATGCCAACCCGCATCAGGCAACTCCCACGGTCCGGTTCAGGGCTGCGGCGACCGCGTCAACCTGTTCGACCAGGTGGGCGAACGCCTGCGGAGTCAGCGATTGGGCGCCGTCGGAGAGCGCGACCTCCGGCTGTGCGTGCACCTCGACCATCAGCCCGTCCGCGCCCGCCGCGATCCCCGCCAGCGCCATCGGCGTGACCAGCGAGCGCCGGCCGGTGCCGTGGCTCGGGTCGACGATCACGGGAAGGTGGCTCAGCTCCTTGATCAGAGGCACCGCGTTGAGGTCGAGCGTGTTGCGGGTGTAGGTCTCGAAGGTCCGGATGCCCCGCTCGCAGAGGATGACATCGTAGTTGCCCTGGCTGAGGATGTACTCGGCCGAGAGCAACCACTCCTCGATCGTGGCCGACATGCCTCGCTTCAGCAGCACCGGCTTGCGCAGGCGACCGACTTCGGAGAGGAGCGGGAAGTTCTGCATGTTGCGGGCGCCGATTTGCAAGACGTCGACGATGTCGGCAAGGGTCCCGATGTCCGCCGGCTCCAGCACCTCGCAGACCAAAGGCAGGCCGGTCTCGCGTTTCGCCTCCCGCAGGATGCTGACACCATCGCCGCGCAGGCCCTGGAAGCTATAGGGAGAAGTGCGCGGTTTGAAGACGCCGCCACGGAGCGCATGGGCGCCAGCCGCCCGCACTTTGCGTGAGGTCTCCAGGTACAGTTCCTCGCCGTCAACCGAGCACGGCCCGGCCACGATCCATGGTCGATCGCCACCGACCTCGTGGTTACCCACCTTGACACGGGTATCGCGCGATCGGAACTCGCGGTTGGACAATTTGAATGGCTTCGTGATTGGTACCACCTCGGCGACGCCCGGGGCCTCGATAAAGAGATCCCGCAGCGCGAATGGATTCGTCCCGATGACGCCGATCACGGTTCGCTCGTCGCCATCGCTCAGGTGGGTCCGGCAACCGTGGGCTTCGACCTGCGAGACGACCGCCGCCACCTGCGCCGGAGTCGCGTCGTGCCGCATCACGATGATCATGCCGTTACCCTCAACTTCTCCGCGCCGCGCAGGTAGACGAAGCGCATCGCCGATGACGGCCGGTCGGTGTTGACCAGGAGCAGCACGCGGATGCACCGCGGCAGGCTGCGTGGGTTCGAGGCGGGCACCGCCATCTCGTGGCCACAGAGCAGGGGAACGTCCCCCCAACCAAAGCGCCGGGCTGCGGCCGCGGGAAATTCCGAGGTCAGATCCGGGGTCGTCGTGAACCAGACGGCGGCGATGTCACCT
>JALYYE010000111.1 GCA_030946735.1 Candidatus Dormiibacterota bacterium | reverse complement strand
GCCGACGGGCCCGCCCGCGAGGGGAGGAGGGAAACTGTTACTTCTCTTCACGGCGGTGGCCCGTTGCCAGCTCGGCGAGGGCGTTGGGCGAAATCTGATCGGCGGTTGCGACCGCGACGCGAACGGGCGTGAGGGCGCGCAGCGTGGCGGTTCGCTTTCCGCCTTCGAGCAACGCCCGCTCTCCCAGGATGGCGCCCGGTCCTACCTCCGCCAGGGCCTTTCCGTCGACCTCGACCGACAGGACGCCGTCAAGGAGCAGGAACAGCTCGTCCCCTGATTGACCCTGCTCGACGAGCGCCTCGCTCTGGTTGAGTTTGCGAACCTTTGGCTTCGCGCCGCCGCGCATGATTGTCTGGGACAATTCTCGTTCGAGTGCGGTCTCGACTTCGGTGACGAAGGCTGGCGAGTCTTCCGCCCCCCATGGCGTGCGCTCACCGAAGATGTCGCCGGCCCAGCTCTTGAAATCGGTGACCGCGACCTTGTTCGCCAGGCGGCCGGAATAATCGTAGATCCAGTGCCTCGGGAAGGGGCTCGCGCCGATGACCTCCGGCTTTGACGAGCCATCGGCGTTGATGGTGAGCGCCAGCGTGGTCCATACCAGCGGTGGCACGATCTGGACGAACGGTGGACGGTTCAGCTTGCGGGGCATTGGCATAGCGACGCGTCCACCAGTCGTCTGGACAAAACGAACTGATAGCTTGCCGGCTTCGGGCTCGGTTCGGATGTCCGGCATGGCAATCGCGGAAAAGAGGATCTTGCGCGAGCCGAATCCCAGCTTGGTCTTACCGATCCATCCCCGGCCGGAATGCCCGTGACGAACGATCAAACCACCCTCGACTTCCACCCAAGCACGCAGCTCGTTGATGAAGCGGACGGCGCCGGAGCGCGACAGGGCTGAAATGTCGCCGAGTTGGTCGCCCGGCGGATCGTCGTAGTGCACGGGACCGAGGTCGAACGGCAGTCGCATCATTCCCGGAATTGCTTCCGACGGTATCCAGGAAACCGAGGTTGTCGACGATTCATGGCGCATGGCAAGCCTCCTGTTGCGATGCCTTCGGTACTATCGCTAGGCTAAACGCCGCGAAGACCGCCGTCCATGGTGGAAACAGGCCGCCGCAGCGGGCGGGTACCACGTATCGGAAGAGGGTGGTCGCCCCCGGCCCTATTCCAGAAGCCTTCCCGCGACCTCCATTTCCTCATCGGTGAGCAGCCGCTTCAAGGCTGCCGGAATGGCTGGAGCTGGCTCACTCCAGACCGGCAACGGCCCGTCTCGCCCCTCCAGCCGCGTGTACAAGTTGCGCTCCAGGCTCGGGTCCAGGGCCGGGAAGTCGGACCGGTTGTGGGCTCCGCGACTCTCCCGGCGCTCGAGCGCGCAGCGAAGCGTGGCTTCGGCCGTTCGGAGTCCGGCCCGAAGATCGAACACATGCCCCAGCTCGAACCATCCTTCCTGCCCCGGGCGGATGTCGACGGTCTCCGCGGCCTGCGCGAGCGCGTCGAGTTTCCGCAAACCGTCCCGCATCCTGGCTTCATCCCGAACGACGCCGCAGTGCTCCCACATCAGATTGCGGAGCGCCCGCTGCAGCGGACGCGCCAGCTCGCTTCCCGGTTTGATCAGACTCTGGAGCTCGTCCTCCGCGTTGCGCACGGCTTGTTTCGAGCGACGCTGGACCTCGGATTCCTGCGAGTGGGCGGCCGCGGCGGCGCCGGCCCGCCGGCCGAAGATGACGGTTTCCGCCAATGAGTTGCCGCCCAGCCGATTGGCGCCGTGCAGTCCGGAGGTGCACTCGCCCGCGGCATAGAGGCCGACCACGTCGGTGGCATGCGTTTCGGGGTCGACTACGATGCCGCCCATCGAGTAATGCGCCGTCGGCGCCACCTCCATCGGTTGCTTCGAGATATCGAGCATCTGGTATTCGATGAACTGCCGATACATCCTGGGAAGCTTCTCGAGGATCTCGTCCTTGGGGCGATGGGAGATGTCCAGGAACACGCCACCGTTGGGGCCGCCGCGGCCCTCGATGATCTCGGTGTAGATGGCCAGCGCGACTCGGTCGCGCGCGCTCAGCTCCATGCGCGCCGGGTCATAGCGCTTCATGAAACGCTCGTGGTCCTTGTTGTAGAGATGGCCGCCCTCACCGCGAACCGCCTCGGTGACGAGGGTGCCGGCCACCTCCTCGGGCATGACCATCCCGGTCGGATGGAATTGAACCAATTCCATATCCATCAGGCGGCAGCCGGCCTCCAATGCGAGAAACATGCCCTCGCCGTAGTTCTCGTCCCGGCGCGAGGAGCTGCGACGCCAGAGCCGGGTGTGGCCTCCGGCGGCGAGGACGACGGCGTCCGCTTCGAAGACGGTCCGCTCCCCGGACACTAGGTCGAAACCATAGGCGCCGAAGCAGACGCCATCGGCCACGAGGAGCCGCGAGATGTACTGGTCCTCGATCACCGGGATCCCGAGTTGCTGTGCTCTGGCGGCGAGCGTGTGGAGGATCGCTCGGCCGGTGTAGTCGCCCGCGTAGCAGGTGCGGCGATACTTATGCGCGCCGAAGAAGCGCTGATCCAGCCGGCCATCGTCGAGACGTGCAAACTGGCAGCCCCAATCGGCAAGCTCGCGCACTGCGCCGGGCGCCTCCCGAGCCATGATCTCGACTACCCGCGGGTGGCCGAGGAAATAGCCCTCGCGCAGCGTGTCGGCGAAGTGCTGTTCCC
>JALYYE010000089.1 GCA_030946735.1 Candidatus Dormiibacterota bacterium | reverse complement strand
CGCTGCCGCGGCAGCGGTCGAGCGGACACCCGACCAGCTACCCATCCTCAAGCAGGCGGGGGTGATCGACGCGGGGGGATTCGGGCTCCAGCTCATCCTGGAGGGCTTTCTCAAGCGGATGAACGGCGAAGCCCTGCAGAGCTTCGAGCGGCCCGCGACCCAGCGCGCGCGACCGAAGACGGTGGAGGCGCCCGCGGCGGGCTGGGGGTACTGTACGGAGTTCATCATCAACGGCGACGGGCTCGCCGTGGATGACGTCCGATCCGAAATCCAGCGGCATGGGGAATCGGCGCTGGTCGTGGGTGACGAGGCGGCGATCAAGGTTCACGTTCACACGCAGGAGCCCGCCGTCGTAATCGGCTACGCGAGCGGTGTCGGTCGGCTGAGCCGCCTCAAGGTCGACGACATGTCGTCGCAACACCACCGCCTTCAGGGAGACAGCATCCGCCGGCCCGCCAGCACGAAGCACCTGGCCCTTGTCGCGGTGGCGAGCGGCGATGGCTTTCGCCGCATCCTCGAGAGCCTTGGGGTTGACTCTGTTGTCGGTGGCGGCCAAACGGTCAATCCCTCCACGGAAGACATCCTGGCGGCGGTGGAATCGGTGCCCTCCAATGACGTCCTGCTGCTGCCCAACAATGGCAACGTCGTCATGACCGCGCAGCAGGTTGCCGAGCTGACGCGGAAGCGGGTCCGGGTGGTGCCGTCGCGCAGCCTGCCGCAGGGCATCGCTGCCCTGTTCGCTTTCGACTTCAGCGCCGACCTGGAGGCTAACGCGAGCGCGATGTCCCACGCCTTAAGCCAGGTCCAGACCATCGAGGTGACCCACGCGGTCCGGGCGAGCGAGGTCAACGGCTTGAAGATCGCGGAGAACGACGTCATCGGCCTGCTCAACGATCGCATCGTGGTCGCGGGCGAGTCGCCCCAGAAGGTCGTGAGCGATGTCCTCGGGCGCCTCGACCCTGCCAAGGTAGGGACGGTGACGATCTACGCCGGCGTCGATGCGCCGGAGGCCGAGCGGGAGGCCCTCGTCAACTCGGTGGCCAAACGGTTCCCAAAAGCGTCGGTCGAACTCCAATCGGGGGAGCAGGCGCTTTACCCCTACATTCTGGCCGTGGAGTAAGGGCTAAAGCATCAGCTGCACGACGTTGGCGACAACGGCGGCAGCGCTAAGCCAGCCGGCGACAAGGAAGGCCTGCCAGACCCTTGGCTTGTTCCGGTGCATCAGCATCAGGATCGCCAGCAGAACCGCGAGCGCCGTCCCTTTGACCGCGTAGGCGACCAGTTCGCCTTGGGTGGCCACGATGGGAGCCATCACGTGGTTGAGTTCCTGGTGCTCGAGGGCGAGTCCCAGATGGGTGGTCAGCGCGTCGAGCGCCTGGAAGCCGATCAAGCCACCGAGGATGATGGCCTGGCTCAGCTGGGCGTCGAGGGAGGGCCGCGCGGGCACCGACGCGGAGGCGACCGGGGTGAAGGCGGCGCGCAGGCGTGAGCTCAGCGCGATTTGTCCTGGGAGCGACATCGCAGCTATAGGTTTACCAAGCTTCGCTGCCTGCAACCTAACGAAACCCGCCCGTTGCCAGGCTGTGATCCGCGCGAGGCGCGCTGGCTATACTCCACTCGTGGTCCGGATCGTCACGGATTCCACCGCGGACCTGACCAGTGCGCAACAGCAGGCCGCCGGTATCACGGTTGTGCCGCTCAACGTCCATTTCGGCGACCGGGTCTTCCGTGACCATGTCGATCTGACTGGGGACGAATTCTTCCGTCGGCTGATGGCCTCCGCCCAGTTGCCCCGCACCTCGCAGCCGTCGGTCGGCGTTTTCGAAGAGGCGTATCGCGCCCTCCGCCAGAACGGCGACGACATCGTTTCGGTCCATCTCTCCAGTAAGGTCTCGGGGACCTACAACTCGGCCCTGATGGCGGCCAAAGAGGTCGACGAAACGGCGATCGAGGTGGTCGATTCCCTCAGTACTTCGATGGCATTGGGCTTCATCGCTCTCGAGGGGGCGAAGCTCGCCAGGGAGGGAAAGGATCGGGCCACCATCGCTGAGCGCCTACGGACGCTTGTACCCAAGGCGAGGGTCATCTGCGTGGTGGACACCCTGACCTACCTCGAGCGTGGCGGCCGCATCGGCAAGGCGCGTGCCCTGCTCGGATCGCTGCTCAATGTCAAACCGATTCTCCAGCTCAACAATGGTGAGGTCGTTCCCGTTGGGCGCGCCCGCGGGATGCCGCAAGGGTTGAGCAAGCTGGTGGAACTGCTCGAACGGGACGGCCAGGTCAGTCAGCTCGCCGTGATGCACGGTGCGGCGTCGGCGCACGCGGCGCAGGTCCGTGACCGGGTGGCAGCCAGTTATCCGGGCCTGGACATCTTGCTCACCGAGATCGGTGCCGTACTCGGGACGCACACCGGTCCCGGCGTGATCGGGTTCACCTACCTGGTCGCGTGAGCCCAGCGCGTCTTCGCGTGGTGCAGGGCCCTTCCCTGGACGATCCGGTCACCATGCTCGCGGGCGTAAGCGATAAGACCGAGGGCAAGCTGGCGCGGCTCGGCATCGCGACCATCCGCGACCTCTTGTTGTTCTTCCCGCGTCGCTACGAGGATTTCTCCACCGTCACGCCCATCGCATTCGTTCGTCCGGGAGTGAAGACAACGGTTCGCGGCCGGATTTACGACATCGGCGCCCGTCAAACCAAGTACAAGCGGATGGCCCTGACGGAGGCGGTCCTCGGCGACGATTCCGGGACGACCTTGCGCGTCGTGTGGTTCAACCAGCCGTGGCTGGTCAAGAGCCTGCAGAAAGGCGATGAGATCTTTGTCGCCGGTGAGGCCGACCTGAACGGCGGGCTGGTGATGAAGAACCCGGATCACGAAAAGGTGTCGCTCCGCCCGCAGCACGCGGCACGGCTGGTGCCGATTTACCGCGAGACGGAGGGGCTGACTTCGAAATGGCTGCGGCCCAAGATCCAGGCCGTGCTGGGGCTGGCCGACCAACTCGAGGAGTTCTTGCCCAGGGAACTGCTAAGCCGCCGCGACTTCATGTCGCGAGCCGAGGCGGTGCGACAGGTCCACTACCCCGCATCGGCCGCGCGACTGGAGCGCGCCAGAGATCGTCTCGCCTTCGAGGAGATGTTCGTGCTGCAGGTGGCGGCCCAGATGGCGAAGCGCGCCCGCCAGGCGCGGCTCGCTCCAGTGGTGCCCTTCGACGAGCCGACGGCGCGGGGCTTCGTCAAGGCGCTGCCCTTCCAGTTGACCAATGCACAGCGGGTTGGCGCCTGGCAGATTCTGCAGGATGTGGCCCGCCCGCAGCCGATGAACCGGCTGCTCGAGGGCGACGTGGGGTCGGGGAAAACGGTGGTCGCCGCCATGGCGATGCACCACGTCGCGCGTGCCGGCTTCCAGTCCGTGCTGCTCGCGCCTACCGAGGTCCTCGCGCGCCAGCACGCCGATGTCATCCAGTCGCTCCTCGGGCCGTTTCAGATCGATGTCGGCCTCCTCGTCGGGAGCACGCCGGCGTCCGCACGCAAGCCAATGCTCGCCGCATTAAATGAAGGACAGCTACGGATCCTAGTTGGAACGCACGCGCTCATCGAGGAAGGCGTCCAGTTCAAGGACCTGGCTCTGACCGTGGTCGATGAGCAGCACCGCTTTGGGGTTGGTCAACGGCTGGCCGTCCGGCAGAAGGGCGAGCGTACACCCCACTTCCTGTCGATGACCGCCACGCCGATCCCGCGGACGCTTGGGTTGACGCTCTTCGGCGACCTTGACATCTCGATCCTTGGCGAGATGCCACCTGGGCGCCAGCCGGTCAAAACCAGAATGATTCCTCCGGAGAAGCGTTCCGGCGCCTACGACTTCATCCGCAAGCAGGTCGACGCGGGGCGCCAGGTGTTCGTGATCTGTCCCCTGATCCAGGAGTCCGACAAACTGGGAGTTAGGGCCGCTACCCAGGAGCTGGAGAAATTGCAGCGCGACGTGTTTCCGGAGCTAGCGTCGCGTATCGCGCTGCTCCATGGCCGGCTCAAATCGGCGGAGAAGGAGGCAGTAATGGCCGGCTTCCAGCGCGGCCAGGTTGCCATCCTCGTCTCCACCTCGGTTGTGGAAGTCGGCATCGACATTCCCAATGCCACCGTCATGATGATCGAGGGCGCCGAGCGGTTCGGCCTCGCCCAGCTCCATCAGTTCCGCGGCCGTGTCGGAAGGGGAACGGAGGAATCCTGGTGTTTCCTCTTCACCGATGCCGAGGATCCCCAGTCGCTCAAGCGCCTGCAGGCGGTCGTGACCAACCAGAGCGGCTTCGACCTCGCTGAGATCGACCTCGAGCTACGCGGCTGGGGCGACCTGGCTGGCTACCGCCAGCATGGCAAGGACTTCAAGATGGCGAACCTGCTGGACGCCGTGTTGATCAGCGACGCCCAGAGCGAGGCCGTCCGGCTCTTGGGCCGCGACCCGGTCTTGGACGGCGAGCCGGCCCTGCTCCGCCAGCTTTCGGCGTATCGTCAGGTGTTCGCGCTGGACTGACTTTCGGCGGTGGTTGCGCGGGCGGAGTCCGTCGCAGCCGGATCATGCTCAGGACACGCCCCACCGCCATCCCGGCGGCGAGCGGCAAGATCAGCACCAGGAAGATACCGAGGATGGCGTCGACGACGACTATGTCGTGGCTCCTTTGTGGGCGACGCGGGCACGGCGGGTGTGGCCTGCTTTACTCATGACATGTCCGGGCCGGCTACGCGCGTCACCGCGGGCTCCAGTCGCGGTCGTCTGCTGAAGACCCCACCGGGAGGCTCCACGCGTCCCACCACGTCATTGGTGCGCGAGGCCCTGTTCAACATCATCGGCGACAGCATACGCGGTGCGCGTGTACTCGACCTGTTCGCGGGCGCCGGGACCCTTGGCATCGAGGCACTGTCTCGCGGGGCGGCGTCAGCAACATTTGTGGAACGGGATCGAGCCTGTGCTAACATCGTGGCCGAGAATTTGGCTGCAACCGGCTTCGCCCAGCAGGGCGTTGTGGTCAGCGCCGATGCCATCGACTGGCTGAGGGTTCCGTCCGGCGACCTCGCCACCTACAACCTTCTTCTTCTGGACCCACCCTACCGTGATGCTGCAACCCTGACCGCCGCGCTACAGACCCTCGACCTCGCCCCGCTGCGCGACCAGGCCGTGCTGGTCGTCGAGCACCACCGCAGCCAACCGATCCCGCCACTGCAGCACCTGGCGCATCTGCGCGAGCGCGATTATGGCACCACGCGTCTCACCTTTTTGAGGTACGGATGATCACCGCTCTCTATCCCGGCAGCTTCGATCCTCTGACGCATGGACACCTGGATATCGTCGACCGCGCCGCTGGCATTTTCGACCGAGTCGTCATCGCCGTTCTGGAAAATCCCAGCAAGCGGCCGCTGTTCACCAGCGGCGAGCGCGTTGCCATGATCAGGGAGAGTCTCGGAGAGCGTGCGGGTGTCGAGGTCAGCACTTTCCGCGGTCTCACGATCGACTTCGCGCGCCAGGTCGGTGCCCGCGTAATCGTCCGTGGGCTCCGCGCCGTGTCAGACTTCGAGAGTGAGTTCCAGATGGCGTTGATGAACCGCCGCCTGGAGCCCGACGTCACCACGGTCTTCATTCCGACCAGCCTCCGCCACCTGTTTCTCAGCTCCAGCCTGATCAAAGAGCTCGCCGAATTCGGCGGCGACATCTCGGAATTCGTCCCACCGAACGTCGTCGGACCGCTCAAGCAACGTCTCACCAAGGGAGCACACGCATGAACATCCATGAAGCCATCGATCGCCTCGAGTACCTGATCGGCCACAGCCGCCAGATCCCGCTGACCCGCACCGTTGTCGTCGACCAGGAGGAGGTGCTCGCCTGCATCGACGACCTGCGGCTGAGCCTCCCCGACGAGATTAAGCAGGCCCGCTGGACACTCCAGGAGCAGCAGCGGCTGCTTTCCGAGGCGCAAGCCGAGGCGGCCCGGACGGTCAGTAAGGCGGGCGAACGGGCCCAGACCATGATCGGCCAGCACGACCTGGTTAAGCGCGCCGAGAAGCAGGCCGAGGCGATGCTGCGGGAGGCGGCGCTCAAGGCAGAGGAGACCCGCCGCGCGGCCGACCGCTACGCCTGGGACGTCATGCAGTCACTGGAGGCTCAGCTGTTACGAACGGTCGCCACGGTCAAGAAGGGCGTCGAAGCGCTCCGGGTGCCAGCGGCGCGGCCGGCTAAGGAAGTCGAGGTGATCAGCGGCCGTTAGCGACGGGGTCCCCTTATAATGGGCTGCTCATGGCTCTTCCAAAGACTCGGTATGCCCATGCCCGCCAGGGCGAGCGCCGCGCCCACCTGGCGATAAAGCGCCTGCAGCTCGTCGAGTGCTCGCAGTGCCATCAGCCGAAGCGGCCGCACGCGATCTGTCGTAACTGCGGCTACTACGACGGTCGCGAAGTCATCAAGACCGACTAGGTTTCTCCGATCACAGTCGCCTTCCTGTTCCCAGGCCAGGGCGCCCAATTCGTCGGGATGGCCCGCGACCTGGTTGAGCGCGATTCTGGTTCGGCCGACCTCCTTCGTCAGGCTGAGGACCGCCTCGAGATGCCACTCGGCCGGCTGATGCTGGACGGACCCGAGGCCGAGCTGCAGTCGACGGAGAATGCCCAGCCGGCCATCCTGTTCCACAGCGTGGCGCTGATTCAATTGATGACCGCCCGCGGTTTTGTCCCCTCCGTGGTCGCCGGCCACAGCATGGGCGAGTTCGCAGGCCTGGTGGCGGCCGAGGCGCTCGACCCTCTGGATGCGCTGGCGGCCGTGCGGGCGCGCGGGGCGGCAATGTCGGCGGCCGCCCCCGCGGCCAGCGGAATGATCGCCGTGCTCGGCTTACCCGACACCGCCGTCGAGCAGGTCTGCGCCGCCAGTGGGGGACTGGTCGTTGTCGCCAATTACAACGCGCCCGGCCAGGTTGTCATCTCTGGTAGCGAGGGCGGCCTCAGCGCGGTCAGCTCCCGTCTGGAAGCCGCCGGCGCAAAGCGCCTGGTGCGCCTGCCGGTGAGTGGGGCCTTCCATTCGCCCCTGATGACCCATGCGGCCCAGGTGTTTGCCGCCGCCTGGGAGAAGATCCCGCTTCGTGCCCTGCGTCGACCCCAGGTCTTCAACGCCGATGCCCAGCTTCATGAGGATGCCGACGAGGTCCGCCGCCTGATGGTCGGCCAGCTGACCGGCCCGGTGCGCTGGACCCAGTCGATCCAGCGCTTGCAGCGGCTGGGAGCCGATACCTACATTGAGGTTGGTCCACGGCGGACGCTAACCGGGCTGGTCAAAAAGATTCTGCCGGGCGCGGTAGTCCACAATGTCGAAGATCTAAACAGCATGAACACCCTGCTCAACACCCACCATGACTGACGGCTTTCAGGACCAGGTCGTCCTCGTTACCGGGGGAAGCCGTGGGATCGGTCGAGCCACCGCGGTCCTCTTTGGCGAGGCCGGGGCAAAGGTGGCGATCACCTACCGAAGCCGGAAGGCCGAGGCGGACTCCCTGGTGGAGCAACTCTCAGGCGCCGGGCACCAGGCGATGGCGATCCAGGCCGACTTCGCCGACAACGCCGCCCCCGGCGTCGCCGTGGAGGCGGCCGTCAAACAGTGGGGCCGACTGGACGTGCTGGTCAACAACGCCGGGCTGACCCGGGACACCCTCGTGATGCGGATGAGCGAGGCGGACTGGGACATGGTGATCCAAACGAACCTGAAGGCCGCCTTTCTCGCCAGCAAGGCCGCGCTGCGGCCAATGCTGAAGCAGAAGTACGGCCGCATCGTCAATGTGTCGTCGCTCGCTGGCGTCGCCGGCAATGCTGGGCAGGCCAACTACAGCGCCTCCAAGGCGGGTCTGATCGGGCTCACCAAGGCGCTGGCCAAGGAGGTCGGCTCGCGGAACATCACGGTCAACGCCGTTGCTCCCGGCTTCATCACTACCGACCTCACCAGCAGCCTGCCCGCCGAGCTGCTGGAGCGGGCCCGGCAGGCCGCAGCCATCCCTCGGATCGGGACCCCGGATGACGTTGCGCCGGCCATCGTCTTCCTCGCTTCTCGAGCGGCCGGCTATATCACCGGCCAGGTTTTAGGCATTGACGGCGGTCTGCCAATCTAGGACGATGGGCCCGGGCTTCGTCTAGAATTTGACCGCACTCGCACTGCCAAAGGGGAGTCGGATGGACGCGAACAGTTACGAAAAGTTCAAGGGCATCATCGCCGAACAGCTCGGAGTGGAGCCCGAGCAGGTCACGCCCGACGCCTCGTTTGTCGACGACCTCAACGCCGATTCGCTCGACCTGGTCGAGCTGATCATGGCGTTCGAGGAAGAATACGGGATGGAGATACCTGACGAAGACGCGGAAAAGATTCAAACCGTCGGAGCCGCCTGGGACTACGTCCAGGAGAAGCTCGGCATCACCACCTGAGCCGAAGCTCGCTCAGCCGGACGAGCCGTTACAGAAACTCCAGCGGACGCTTCGGGTTCGCTTTCACGAGCCTGCGCTGCTGCGTCAGGCTCTGACCCACCGCTCCTACAACAACGAGCACCCTGAGAGCGGGTCGGCGGACAACGAGCGGCTGGAGTACCTGGGCGACGCCGTGCTCGAGCTGATCGCCGCGGAGCACCTCTATCACACCTACCTGACTTCAGATGAGGGAGAGCTGACCCGGCTGCGCGCCTCGGTCGTCAACACCAAAAGCCTGGCCCGCCTGGCCTCGCGGCTGAGCCTGGGCGACTACCTGCTGCTGGGCAAGGGCGCCCACAAAACCGGCGCGCGCTCGCTGCAATCGATCCTGGCGAACACCTTCGAAGCGGTGATCGGCGCGATCTTCCTCGACCAGGGCTACCGGGCCGCCTACAAACTGTTCAGCCGAAGCCTGATCGATGTGCAGGCCTGGCCGGACGACAACTACAAGGGCCGTCTCCAGGAGGTAACCCAGGAGCGGTTCCTCTCCACCCCGCAGTACGACATCGTCGGTGCCTCCGGCCCGGGGCATCGGCG
>JALYYE010000079.1 GCA_030946735.1 Candidatus Dormiibacterota bacterium | reverse complement strand
ATGGAGGCATGATCAGCACTGGCGCCATCCGCCGGGTCGCGGAATGGCCGGAACTGCCCTACGAGGGGTGGGTACCAACGATGGATACGCTGCACATGAAGCTGCAAATCATCGGCAAGATCCGGCTTGCCCTCACCAAACGCGAGCCACAATGGGCCAACCTGCCGCTCCACCTCACGGCCGAGGCCTGACGACATCACCCATGTGGAGCGGCAAGGCCGGATTCGCCATCGACGTCGACCTCATCGATCACGAGGTCATCGTCGCCCTCAACGACGGCCGGAGCGAGCGGGTTGCGCTGGATGCCCGGCCGGTTGCCGACTTTTACGACGAGCTGATGGGCCGAGGGCGTTGGGCAAGCGGAGCTGCGCCCATCGGCGGCGGCGTGGAACCGAACGATCGGCGAGTTCATCCTGCCGTATGAGGCGGTGCGCCGCAGCGCCGATCCGCGACAGGCGTTCCTCGACTTTGCCGAGTCCACCTTGATGGCCGGAGCTACCCGCCAGCGCTGGGACCCGGCCCTACTGGTTCCCTACAACTCGCGTTAGCGCTTGACGCCACGAGTCAGATCATCGTCAGGCGCAGCGTCGTCGGGACAACCGAGCGCTTGAGCATTTCATCGGTTTCATCCGGCCAGCGCTCGTCGTATTTCTTGCGGTAGGCCGCGTTCACGGCCCGGACGACCTGGGGGTTGTGCTCTGGCTCGGCGCGCGCCGTCAGCTTGCGCGGGCCGACCCGGAGGGTAACGATTGGGGTGGCGAGCGCCTCCTGGTACCAGCGGCCCTTCTTGCCCTTGTAAGAGCGGATGTAGACGCCGTACTCGGTGGGCACGATCCAGATGGTGACGCGATGCACCGGTGACTTCGCATCGCGCCTGGTTTCGATCTCGACCTCGTCGCTCTCCGCGATCTTCCAAAGGAGGTCTTCGGCCTTCTTCTTTGCCATCTTTCCATGCTATGCCGGTCGGACGTTAGGCTTTCGGAATGAACTGGCGAGCCTTCGCCGACGCGTTCATCACGCTCGTCGTCATCATGGATCCACTCGGCAGCGCGCCGATTTTCATCAGCCTGGCGGCAGAGTTAACCCCCGGCGCGCGCCGGCGTGTCGCGCTCCTCGCCGCGGCGGCGGCGGGCAGCCTGATCGTCGTGTTTGCGCTCTTCGGCCGACTCATCCTTGATTACCTGCATGTCTCGGTGGAGAGCCTCACCATCGCCGGAGGGTTGCTTCTCTTGCTTGTCGCCCTGCAGATGCTGCGCGGCGAGCAGATCGAGCAACCCGGCACCGCGAACATCGCCCTCGTCCCTCTGGCGACGCCGCTCCTCGCCGGCCCGGGAGCGATCGCCGCGGTGATGGTGCTCACCAGGCGCTACGAGGACGCGCCGGGAACGATCGGTGTGTTGCTCGGCATCGTCGCGTCCGCCGTGCTGGTCGCCGTCGGCCTCATGCTGGCCGCCCGGATCGCTCAACTGCTGCACCCATCGGTGATCCATTTTTTGACCCGGGTTCTGGGCCTGCTCCTGGCGGCGATCGCCGTGCAGTTCATCGTCGACGCGGTGAAGATCCTCGCGGCCCGCTAAACGGATCGACCACGGACTCCTGATTCCGCCGCAGCACCACGTCTTCGGCCTCCGCTACCCTCTCATAAGGATGAAATCGCTCAAGTGGCCTGGGCTCATCGTCGGGCTGGCTCTCCTCGTCTATGGCACGGTCGCGGTCTTCATAGCGTTTGATCGCGTCTCACATTCCAATAGCGATACCATCCGACCCTTCGTGATCACCATGGCGCCGGTGTGGGCCGTGGCGGTCGCGGCCGCCATCGTGGTTCTCCGACGGCCGGGGTCGCCCTAAGGCTCAGTGCGTCCCGACGATCTGGCTGACCACCAGCGCCAGGGATAGCAGAATGATCAAGCCGGTTACGAGCCAGCCGGCCAGGTAGAGCGGGAGACCGCTGCGCAGGCGGCCCAGCAGCCGGCGGTCGCGACTCATCACCATCACGAAGACCAGAATGAATGGGAGGAGTAAGCCGTCGAATACCTGGCTGAGGTACATAACCGCGATCAGTGGCAGGCCGGGGATCAGGACGAAGAGCGCGGAGAAACCGATGAAGAAGGCCAGCAAACCGTAAAACGCCGGCGCCTGGCGCCAGTTGCGGTCGAGGCCCTTCTCCCAACCGAAGGCTTCCGTCACGGCGTAGGCGCTGGTCAGAGGAACGGTGCCAAGACCGAGCAGCGAGGCGGTCAGTAGCCCAAGCGCGAACAGCAGTTCCGCGAAGCGACCCGCGAGCGGGCCGAGGGCGCGCGCCGCGTCGGCCGCCGTGCTGATCACCTGCCCATGAGACCAGAGCGTGGCGGCGCAGGCCACCACGATGAAACCCGCCACGAGGTTGGTGAGGAAGGCACCGGCGCCCACGTCGATTCGCGACGCGGAGAGGTCCTGCGGCCCCAGATGCTTGTCCGCGGCGTAGGACTGGATAAAGGCTTGCCCCCACGGGGTGATGGTGGTGCCGACGGTTCCCATCACGGCCAGCAGGTAGAGGCTTGTCACCGAGCCGTGCGGCACCACGGTATGCGAGAGCGCCGCGCCCCAGTCGGGATGGGCGAGGATCGCCGAAATCGCGTAGGCCAGGGAGGTGCCGATGCCGACCCCGAGGAAGACGAACTGGATGCGGCGGAAGTTGGCGCGCGAGAGGAGAAACAGAATGGCGAGGGCCGCCAGCGCGGAGCTGAGCCAGATCGGCACACCGAAGATCGCCAGCGCTGCCCCAATGCCGGCGAACTCGGCCACCGTATCGCCGAGATTCGCGAGCAGCATGATGCCGATGGCGAAAGCGGCACGCGGCACCCCATACTGCTGCCGGATCAACCCGCCGAACCCCTGCCCGGTGGCGAGGCCGAGGCGAGCCCCGACTTCCTGGGTGATGCCGAGCGCGATCATGCTGGCCAGGACCACCCACATCAGGTCGTAGCCAAATTGGGCGCCAACGACCGAATAGGTCGTGATGCCGCCGGCATCGTTGTCGGCGAACCCGCTGATCAGCCCTGGACCCAGCGCCGTGAGGAATGCCAGCCGCGGCAGCCGCGAGCGCAGCAACCAGCGCACGTACGGACGCAAGCCCGGGGTTCGGCGTCGCCGGGCACGCGGCTTCCTCTTCAACATGGGCTCTCTCCGGTTCATCCAGACGGGCGGGGGCAAACTTGCCGGTCGCCCTTTCGGGTACAACAGGGACTGGTGCCCGAACCGCGGACGTTACCGCTCGTTGTCGCCTCCGTCGCGGATGTCACGCCGCATATGCGCCGCGTCCAGCTCGCCGGGCCGTCAATTCTGGGTTTCGAATATTTCCCGGGACAGGACGTGGCCCTGCCGGTCGTGCGCGACGACGGTAGCATCGTTCGGCGTCGCTATACCATTCGCAGGTTCGATCCGCAACGGCAGCTTATTGACCTGGAGTTCGTCATGCACGGCGATGGTCCGGGCATCCGCTGGGCGCAAGCGGCGCGCCCGGGCCTTCCCATCGAGGCGATTGGTCCGCGCGGGAAGATCGGCCTCGTTCCGCAGGCGCACTGGCACCTATTCGCCGGTGATGCGACGGCGCTCCCCGGAGCCTTTGCCATGATGGAGGCCCTGCCCGCCGGGGTGCAGGCCCGCGCCTACCTGATGATTGGCGATTCCGGAGAGCGGCAACCGTTCACCGCGGACCCGGCCAAAACCGTGAACTGGCGCTACGAGGGCGAGGCCGAGGCCGCCGATGCGCTGGTCGCCGCCGTCTCGGACGCGGGACGCTCGGCGGACGGTGGGCACGCTTATTTGGCGGGCGAGGTGGCGCTGGTTTCCGCCCTCAAGGCCGCGCTCCTGGCGGGCGGCTGGGCCGCCGACCAGGTCTCCGCCAAGGCGTATTGGAACCGTGGCCGGGCCAACGCCGGCCATGGCGAGCCTGAGGTCAAGGCTTAGCGATAAAGTGATAGCGCTAAACTCACATCGCAAGGAGGCAAGCAATGGCCACCCAGGTCACGAAGAAATCGACGGGGTCCAGCACCCGGCAGCAGAACGGAATGCCGGCCCAGAAGTTCGCTTTTCCGAAAGAGCGCAAGGAGCCGCTCAATGACGCGCGGCATGTCCGCAACGCGATCGCGCGCTTCGACCAGGTGGAGGGTGTGAGCGACAGTGAGCGCGAGGCAGCCTGGAGACGAATCAAGTCGGCGGCAAAAAAGTTCGGCGTGGACATCCAGGTCAAGAGCTGGCGCGAGTTGATGAAGGGCGGAAAGACTGGCGGCCGCTCGTAACCGGGCAGCCGCCCGACGAGCGAGCGCTTAGAAGTCTCGCCGACCCTCGAAGGTCTTGGTCGCGGCCGGCCGCGTGAGCTCGTAGAGCGCGATCCGTTGCCCGCCGGGTGCGCGGAAGGAGCAGATGGGCCCGTGGGGGATCTCGAAGGTCGCCTCTTCCTTCCATCCCTGCTTGGTCAGCCTGGTCAGCGCCCTGGTGAGATTCGGAACACGGTAGACCAGGATCGGCGTGCCGCCCTTGACGTGGTCGGCCAGGAGCAGAAGCGGCGGTGGCTTGGCGAGCTCGATAGCGGCGACGCGAGCACCCATGCCCTCGACGGCAAAGCGGAGGCGACCTCCGAGCACCTCCGTGAAATAGGCCACGTCTCGCTTCACATCGCGGCTCGGGTGGTAGATGAAGTCCAGCGACTGGAACGCCATGGATCAGGCCGTGCGCGTTTCGCTGCGGTCCTGCATCTCCCACGCGTGATCCAGCGCGTGCCAGGCCATGCGGCGGGCCGCATAGCGCTGCGGCCAGCCCTTCTCGACGAGCGGCGTTCCTTTCGACGGTAGCTGAATGGCGTCAGCGATCGCGGCCCGAAATTCCGCGACCGCGCGACGGTCGTGCCGGTCCGGCGGTGCCAGGCGGAGCCCGAGCTTTCGCACGTAGGCACCCTCGGCGTCACGGACGTGATCGGCCATCTTGTCTCGGTCCCGCCCTCCGCCGCGGGGACCTTTACGGAGTTCTGCTGGGGTGCCGGCAAGAATTTGGTCATAGACGACCCATGCGGCGTGGACCAGGGCAGCAAGGCGCTTGCCCTCGGCGGCGGCCAGCGGAATCGTGTCGCGCTTCGCGATCGCCCCCGGCACGCCGAAATCTGTGCTCGCCGAACCCGCGAGCCGTTCGATAACGCGGAAACTGCCGGAGGGGTCCGCCTCGAACGGAATGCGGGCCTGCTTCGCGACCGCGGCATAGCGAGGCGCGTAGGCGGCGAGGGCGGCGAGCGCGGACGCCTCGTCCTTGCCCGACCGGCACCAGCCGGGCCAGTCGGACGCACAGGCGAACGTGCGCGTACGACTGGTCTCGACGTAGACGGACGTCGTCGTCGCTTTAGCGGACGCCGGCAGCCTCTTTGCTGGCCACCTGCGCGTTCTTCTGTGCGGGGTAGGCCGCCGTTCGCCGGCCCTTCAGTACGCCGGCGGCGGCCTTGAAGGCGAGGTCGGCGTCCCAACTGTAACCAGGCTTCTCCGTGTACGTGTCGTAGCCAGGCTCGAAATCATGGACCACGAACTGGAGCTTCTTCTTGCTGAGCGCCGGGATCTGGACCTCGTATCCATCCTCCTGCAGCCGCTGATACGGATACATCACCTCCAGCGACTCACCCGCATCGCCGGTCAGGATCAGAACTCTTGGCGTCGACATAGCTCTCCTCCTCAACTCACGGCGTACCGCTGCAACAACCTAACTTATACGCCCGGCGGCCCCAATCGGACGAGTATCGAGCACGAAAACACTCGGCCTTAGATCGTCATTCCGGGGAGACCGTACGCGGTCACGAGCACGACGGTGCCGTAGGCTACGAGCGCGGCGCCGGCAACTTTCGCGATCGCGGCGCCCCATGCGAGCGATTTCTCGGCAAAGATGAGTAGCGTCAGCGCGACCATGGCTGCAATGTTCATTACGCCAAGCGGGAAGAGGATGGCGAAGAGCAGCCAGCAGCAGCCCAGGCAGTAGGCGCCGTGCTTCAGGCCCATACCGAAAGCACCGCCGTACCCATCGCGCCACGACGTGAGGAGGAAGCTCAGCGGGCTCCGGCACTTCGTCAGACAGAGGGTCTTGAGCGGGGACAGTTGGTAGAGACCTCCCACCAGGAGGACGGCGCCGCCGAGCCGCGCCGCGTTGCCCATCAGCCACGTTGACTGCATCGCCAGCGCCCCAAGGCCGGCGGCCGCGGCGTAAGCCAGGACGCCAAACCCAACCCACACCGTGAGGTAGGAACTTACAAAGACCCAGGTCGGGACGAAGGGCTGCGCGCGCTGCTGTTTCCCCGCCGCGACGGTCCCAAATAGGACGATCATCGGCGCCGCAGTCGGGAACATCATGGCGATCATCATCGCCACCCAGGCGAGCAGGAAGAGGGGCAGCGTCATACCCATCGTGAGTCCCATGCCCTGCGTCATGCCCGCTTGGTGAAATACGACCAGCCAACATGCTCCAGCAAGCGCCAGCAGCAACGCCAGGACGACATTACGCTGACGCCGAAGCCGCGCGGCGTTCGACTGGGCGATCACGGCAGTGGGACCGATTGGTCGGCGCTAGTTCTCGTAACGGAATTCGGTCAGGAACGCGTTCGTCCCATCGACCTCAGCCTTCCAGAAGTGGTCATAGCGCACCACGCCGGCCTTGCCCTTCCGCACGGGCTGGGCCACGGCCCCGAACGGCGCATTGCTGATCACCGCCGGAGTCTTCCCGTCGCCGCCTTTGAGTTCCTCGATTTCCCCGCGAAGGTACTTCCCGACCTCCAGCCGGCGCTTCCCAGCACCACTCTCGAACGTGATGGGCGCCGCCGTTACGCCCGCGACGCTGCCCACGAGAGGACCGAGATTGGCGAGGTGTCCGCCCGCTGCACCGGAGAAGATCCCGGTCAGCGCCTCGGCCTGCCCTTTACTCGCCCGCTCATCGATATAGAGCGCGAGCTTCCAGCCCCCGTCCGTCATCTGCTTGGGTGATGAGACAACCAGTGCCGCGTTGAGACCCTTGAGGTCGACATCGCCCATCTTCCCGTTCCTGATGTGCCAACCGATGAAGACGTCACAGTGATCCTCGGTCGCCGGCGCCAGGAAGATGCACGAACACATCACCTTGCAGCTGCATGCCTCGAAGTAGTCGCCCTCGACCACGAACTTTGTCTTCGGCTGGATCGCGGCTGTCATAGCCTGGGCCATGAATCCCCTCCTGTCCCCACCTTACCGACGGATGCTGGCCCCAGTGTAGCCCCTTCAGCTCGGAGTTCGCCGAAGACGATCGCGGCGATCCGCGTCCACGGCCACACCGGATCGAAGAACACCTCGATGTTGGTGACTTTGAACCCGGGACCGCGCTCGCAGCACACTCACCGCCGGCATGTGTCGTTAGCTCAGCTAAGCCGCTCCACGATCATCGCCATCCCCTGGCCACCTCCCACGCACATCGTTTCCAGGCCGATCGTCTTGTTTTCCGTCACGAGGCCGTTCAACAACGTGCAGAGGATGCGGGCCCCGGTCATGCCGAAAGGATGGCCGAGCGCAATCGAGCCGCCGTGGGGATTGAGCTTGTCGCTGAAGGGGTCGATGCCGAGCTCCTGTGCAGAGGGGATGACCTGCGCGGCAAACGCCTCGTTGATCTCCACGATGTCGACATCGTCGATCGACATGCCCGCCCGCTTGAGCGCCTGCCGAGAGGCCTCGATCGGGCCCAGGCCCATGATCTCCGGCTCCAGCGCCGAGACCCCGGTGGCGACGATCCGGGCCAACGGACGGATCCCGAGATCCTTCGCCCGGCGGTCGGACATGATGACGATCGCCGCCGCCCCATCGTTCAGTGGACAGGAATTGCCAGCGGTCACCCTCCCGTTTTCTCGGAACACCGGCTTCAGCGTGGCGAGCACCTCAGTCGTGGTGTTGGGCCGCGGGCCATCATCACGGCTCATCGTGGTACCGTTCGGCAACGGTACCGGGATGATCTCCCGGTCGAAGAAGCCGCCGTCGCGCGATTGCACGGCACGCGTTTGGCTCTTGACGGCGTAGCGATCCATCTCCTCTCTCGTGACCTGCTTCAGGTCGGCGACGTTCTCCGCGGTCTCCCCCATCGCGATGTAGATGTCCGGGTACTCCTCGGTGTTCCCTCGCTTGAGACGTGGGTTCTGCGCGTCCGGCTGGTCGGCGAACCCGTTGACGTATCGCGAGACACACTCCACACCCACGGAGAGGAAGGCGTCGCCTTCTCCTGCCCTGATGGCATGGAACGCCATGCGGCTGGTTTGCAGCGACGAAGCACAGTAGCGGTTGACGGTGGTACCGGGCACGTCGAGGCGGGTGAGGATGCTGACCACCCGGCCGAGGTTGAAGCCCTGCTCGCCCGCCGGCAGCCCGCAGCCGCAGATCACGTCGTCGATGGTTTCGCGGTCGAGCTGCGGCACCTT
>JALYYE010000071.1 GCA_030946735.1 Candidatus Dormiibacterota bacterium | reverse complement strand
GATCGCGGGTTCGGTCAGCGGCGGATGCCTCGAGGGCGAGGTCTTCGAGCAGGCGCAGGCGATTCTGACAGGCAAGCCGGCCAAGCTTTTTCACTACGGCGTTAGCGACGACCTCGCCTGGACGGTCGGGCTCAGTTGCGGCGGCGAGATCGATGTGCTCGTCGAGCCGCTCGCGCAGGTCCATCGTGACCTCATGTCCGCGCTGGAGTCGGAGCACCCTGTGGTACTGCGGACGGACGTCGGTGAGACGCCCGGCGTGCGCGCGCTGCTGACGCCGGCAGACCCGCACGTCCCGGAGCTGCTCGACCGTGAGAACCCGGTTCGGCAGGACGGTCAGTTTCTGGAACCGTTCCCTCGCCCTCCGGAGCTGCTCATCTTCGGCGGCTCCCACGTCGCCATCCCGCTGACGCGCCTGGCAAGCGCGATCGGGTTCCGCGTGACGGTCGTCGATGCCCGGTCCAAGTTTGCCGACCGAGACCGCTTTCCAGAAGCGCGACGCGTGATCCACGCCTGGCCTGATGAGGTCCTGAAGGACCTCCCGATGGACGGCTCGACCTACGTCGTCGTCCTGACGCACGATCCGAAGTTCGATGATCCGACGATCACCGCGGCCCTGCGCGGGCGGCCTCGCTACATCGGCGCCATCGGCAGCAAGAAGACGCACCGCGATCGGGTGGCTCGATTGGTCAAGGCCGGCGTCAACCCGAGCGAGATCGAGCGCGTCCACGCGCCCATCGGGCTCGACCTCGGCGCTCAGACCGCCGAGGAGACGGCACTCGCGATCCTCGCGCAAATGGTCGCGGTGCGCCATGGGAAGCTCGGAGGCCCGATGCCTGGTCCGGCCGCGGCGGCGTGAAGGCCGAGTCGCTGCGGGGCTCGCGCTTGAGCGCCGACGGCATCGAGGGCGCGGTGCTGGCGCAGACGCTGCTGGTGCCGGACGACCACCATCGCGTGTTGTTGCTCAAGGGCCGGATCCTCTCGAGAGCGGACTGGCCGGTGGTGGCTGGTGCCCATGTCGACGAGCTCCACGTCGTGCGCATGGAGCGCGACGATGTTCATGAGGATGAGGCCGCTCGCCGCCTCGCCAAATTGGTGGCCGGCCCGGGCGTCATCGTCCACGGGCCGGTCGAGAGCCAGGTTCGGCTCAGCGCGCAGGTGAACGGCATCTTCAAGGTCGATGTCGAGCGGCTCCGGGCCCTCAACAGCGTTCAGGACGTCTCCATCTTCACCCTCTTCGACGGGCAGCTGGTTTCGAAGGGCAAGACCGTTGCGGGGGTCAAGGTCACACCGTTCGTGGTGCCCGAGGCCCGATTGCGCGAGGCGGAACGCGTCGCGGCGGCGGGCGAGGGCGTGCTACGGGTGCTCGCCTTCCAGCCGATGCGCGTCGCGGTTCTCGTGCGCGAGCGATTGGACCCGGGGCAGCGCGAGAAGTTTCAGGCGTCGATCGAGATGAAGGTGGCCTGGTTCGGCTCGGCGGTAAGCGAGATCCGTTACGTCGCAGACGACGTCGGAGCGGTGGAAGTCGCGGTCGACGGCCTGCTCCGGGATGCCGACCTGCTCCTCACCGCCGGCGCCAACGCCACCGACCCGCTCGACCCGACGCTGGTCGCGCTGGCGCGACTTAACGCACGGATGGAAAAACAGGGTGCCCCGGCGCATCCAGGCAGCGCGGTCTGGCTTGCCTACCTCAACGACAAACCAATTTTCGGCGTGGCGGCGTGCGGGATGTTCTCCCGGGCGACCGTGCTCGACCTGATCCTGCCGCGGCTCTTCACCGGGGCGACTGTCACGGCCGATGACTTCAACCGTCTAGGCCATGGTGGGCTTCTGTCTAAGGACATGGCCTTCCGTTTTCCGGCCTATGGCGCCTTCGACACGCTCGATCAGTAGCGCACAAAGCCGTCAGCCTCAGGTTGCGGGAAGGTCAGCTCCCATGCTGACCCTCCTGCGTTGCGACGTTTACGCCGATCCGACGATGGGGCGCACCTCGATTGACCCTACGGCCGCCGATGGGATCTTGGCGGCGTAGGCGATCGCCTCGTCCTGGGTCTTTGCCTCGACGACGTAAAAGCCGATGATCTGCTCGCTGCCTGTCGTGGCCGGGCCGGATGCCGTCTTGGTCGATCCGTTGCGGACCCGAACCGTGGTCGCCGTCTTCGACGGCTGGACGGGGTCGCCCGCCTTGAACATGCCGCGCCCGGACAGTTCCTCGTAGTAACGGCCGAAGGCCGCCGCTTGCTGCTGCATCTGCGGACTATCGGGGGCGGGCATCTTCGATTCGTCGGCGTAGAGCAAGTACAGATATTTCATGTCCTCTCCTTTATTTACACGCGCGCCTTTCCACACCGGGGCGCGCTGATGTTCCGTGGACTACGCGGGCCTGGCCTGGGCGAGCACCTGGTCTCTGGTGACGCCCTCCATGTTGTGGACCTGCTTGGCGTGCTGCTGGACTCCGGCCACCAGCTTCACCTCGTCGTCGGTCTGGAGCGACCAGCCGCATTCGCATTCGACGCGCTTTTGCATTCCGCACCTCCTCGAGAGAATCGAC